>JAKBFV010000014.1 GCA_021833365.1 Pseudomonadota bacterium
CGAAAGATAATTCGACCTTCAGCCACCGGCGACCTGCCCTTCAACCTTACCGCCGATGCGCCCACTGCGCAGCAGAGTGACACCGTTTTCATACTCGGGGGCGTCGGCCTGCCTTCATGGCAGTTAACACAAAAATCACAGGGCTTTAGGAAAACCAAGAGCTCCCAACAAGCTATTAATTAATACCGGAAAATTCATTTCGCTAGAGCCATGGACAGGCTGACGACTAATAACGTCACCATTCAATTGATTTGCCAATTTTGACGTCACATCACGAAGATTTCTACGGACATTAACCACATAAGAATTTACCATTTCCCTGTAACTATCCTTTTTTGATTCTTTTGCAATTAGCACGAATACTGGCATAAGGATTGTTATTGCAAGACCTTCAAATAAGCCCTTTCTGCGAAAGATTGAAGCAGGATATTTTCCCTGAAAATATTCTCGTTTAAAGCCATATTCATTCATTAAATCATCAGAAATAAATCCCAAAATGCCACCATAGGCAGATAATACATCCTGTATCGTCGAAGCCCACAACGCAGCTAGGGTATCGTTAAGTTCGGCAAACATTATTTTTAATTTTGATTCGATATCATCACTAAAAAACCCTGTCTCATTTTCAATAATCTTAAATGCCAACGATCTCTGCCGCTCAAGCTCCTTGCTCAACTGTTCATATAAATAATCTGGCAACTTCAAGCTAATGGAAACAGCGACATGGTCAAGAATAATTTTTTCAATTACATCCTTACCAAAAGGTTCTGATTTACCAGCTCTCGTTACTTTCGATTCACTGCACACTGACCCTATAAGAATCTTTTTTGATTCACCAAACTCATTCTTCAATACAGTAAGTAACTTATTTTCATCATCCTCTGTAATAAGGTCCGCTTTTGTTAAAGCAATTGCCACAGGATAGTTTTCCTTAACAACGACACGGATAATATCAAGATCCGCATCCTGTATGCGTCCACCGCTGGCACCAATACAATATATAATAGTATGAAACCATTCTTTGGGAGATTTAGAAACACCATGCTCAGATAATGTTTTCCTGAATAAATCTCTCCACTCCTCATGCTTACCAACCTCCAACCCCCACGAATCATAAACATTAATATCAATGCCTTTCAGCTTATGCTTATATTCCTTAAATACTTTTCCAGTAACGGGCTTTCCAACACCTGATTCCGCCCGTACTTCTCCCAGGAGGTAGTTGATCAGTGTACTTTTTCCAACACCTGTCTGACCTATAAATGCAATATTGTATGAAAGATCTTTCATTCACATATGCTCCTTCAATTCCTTATCGAATGCTTTATTGAACACATCTGCAATTACAGATGACACCATCTGAGCATCATCACTGTTAATAAATTCATCAAGAGAGTTCCGCCGAGCATAATAAGCAGTCTCTACAATAGCATACCCAAAAGCAAGCGTCAGCGATGTGGCCACAGAAGCGTCAATCAATCCTCCAATTATCGACCCAATGCCAGGAATGAATTTTAGTGCCTGAGCCACAGTCCACTTCCCTAGGGTAGGCAAAATATTTGCCATTATTCCTTTAATTAAGGCAGAGTATTTATCTTTCTCACCATCCATACCAAATATATACAAAACTCTGGCGAGAAGCGCATACTGATTGGTCAGTAGTAGCGGTGCATCTGAACCAGGGATAGGAGAAAATCCAATACCAAATGCTCCCACCGCATGTTGATGAACCACTGATCTAGCTTTGATTTTTTTCCTTTCCAGATCCCTTTGTTGCTCCGCAATAAAAGCCATCCTCAAAGATTCAGGCAGTTGATCATTTGTCCAAGCAACAAGATTGTCCAGATTTGATTGAAGAGACTTTATATCCTTTTTTGTTGTTACCTCAAAACAACTTATGCCAGGCAATTCTTTTACAATAACCTGTATAAGCGCCTGTGCATCAGGATCACTAACTTGATCTGATTTTGTGAGCACAATGGCAACTGGAGTGTTTGTATCGCACATCCTTTTAATTGATTCAATATCAAAATCTGTAATACGCGCGCCAGGGGCTTGAATACAATACCAAGCCACATGAATCTTATCCTCATCTGTACCTATTCTCTTACAAAGCCCAACAACATCATCCATGAAATTTTTTTCTTGTTCAGATCCAATCTCATATCCCTTGGAATCAAAAATAACAACCTTAGAATCATCATCGCAAAATTTTTCAATTTTTTGCGTAATCGGTTTTCCCGCTCCTGTTTTTGCTATATCTTTTTTGAAAACTTCATTTAATAGTGAAGTTTTGCCAGCCCCCGTACACCCCGCAAGTAAGATATTGGGGCGATCAACTGTAGCACGCAGTTTTGCAAACTCCGCATTCAACTTATTTTCCTCACCAGAATTAGACATATATACCTCGTAAAAATTGCAATTTAAATATTATAAATATAAAATGCTATATATTTATGCACCGCTCAACAACAGTATCGCGAAATACTTTACACTCAAAAATAACACAACACGAATCTTTGTCATTTTATTCATGTAGATTATTCGCATACCCTTCTTCAATTTGCGTTACAAACCCCAAAAAGTTAATTTTGAAACGCACGCCTACAATCTCATTATGGAAATACTCAGCATTATCTTTCAAACTATCTTCAATCATTTCTAACTTTCTAACAGCTGCACTGATAACTCCAGCTGCCCCTGCATCTCGATGTTTATTGTCAAAATAATATTTTTGAACCTTGTTTGCAATTGTCTTCTTCAGAGCCTGCAGTCCCACCCAAGTTCGCCCACATACTGGAATGGACATTAGCAATAATCCTGGAACAAAAATGCCATATCCAAACAAGTTATTGACCCATCTTCAAATACTCGTCTCAACTGAGACGTAACGCCATTGAGGTCATGATCAATTTGAACTTTTATACTGTGCAGCTCTTCAGAATCCGTTGATAACATAGTGAGATTACCCATATACAAAAAATGACACTTATTTATCAACCTTACCTTGTTTGCTTTTAATGAATTTCAGCACGTCATTCATTCTCTCTTTATCTGATGACTCTGAGTGTTTTAGTTGAGGTGTGAATATTTTATCCAATATTCCAGCCTGAGTTGTACTGATTCCCCCACCGCATCGCGGGCATCTTCTGGGTGGAGCAAAGAAAGAAATCGCATCACTCTTATAATGATGAATCGCGCTCCAGCTACAGCTTGTACATTTGAATTTTAATGTTCCAGGTGCCCATGCCATCGCTATACTCCCTGCCGCTCTTGCAGCTTTTCATCGTTAGCAATAGGCGTAGTGAGTCGTTCCGCCCCCATGGCCCGCAGCCACCACTGCAGCTGCTGGGTGTCAGCAACTGTCGCCGTTACCTTGATGCGGCCGTCCGGCTGTTTCTCCAGCTGTTGATCGAGGCTGAGACGACTTTCATACAGATGTTCTGCTGCCGCTTCTGAAAACAGGGCCTGCAGGCGCACCAACTGACCATTACCAAAGCCCATGCCACCGTGTTCGAGATAGGCATCGAGATCGAAGTCTTCTGTCCTCTGCGCGCCGCGTGCATCGATCTCAGCGGAAAGCATGCGGTGCATGGCATAGGTGCGCACATCTTCAGCACCTTCCTTGCGCGCGATGAGGTAGAGCACAGGACCGCGTTGCACCAGGCTGAGGGGGTGCAGGCATAAGGTCTGAGTCGTCTGTTTGGAGCGACTTATATAGACCACGTTGACCTGGCGATTGAGCAGCAGAGCTTCTTGCACCTGCGCCAGCGCCTCGCCCTTGATCTCCGGCGGAATCAGGGGCTGATTGGCCGGAACGACCCTGACTTTATGGAACCAGGGCTTGTGCTCGTGCCGCACCTGTTGTCGGGCGTGCTCAAACCAAGGGCGCAGTTCATCGAAGACGATGGCCGGCAGCAGCGGCTTCAGGTGCTCTTCGGCCATAAGGAAAACCAGCGCCTTGCTCGCCTGCATACGTGGCTGCAAAGGCGCCTTGTCGGAGTCCATCCACCAACCCTGGGGATTCTCACCATCGTTCTCGATGGGAAAGATCTCTTTCAGTTCATTGAGATCGCGTTGCAGGGTGCGCAGAGGCACTTCGACATTCGTGGCCTCCCTGATCTGCCTTTGAATATCGCGGGTGCCGACACGTCGCGATAAACATTGCAGGATCAATAATTGACGCTGATTAACTTTCAGTGTTTCACCTTTCATACGGACCGTCCCCCAGCCTGTGGACATGAACGCAAGAAAGAAACCCGTGCACACCGATTCATCATCGCTCCCTGTCTCCATCGCTGCCATCCTGCACCACCCACCACCTGCATCATGGCGATGGCGAGGGGGGCGAATCTCAGCGAAGTTAGCATATTCATTGTCAGCATAAAATCAGCCATTACAGTCGTGATCGAGGATTTTTAGAGTTTAAATTTAGTTTCACACTTTCTTATTTAGACGCTCATTACGCGTCATCTATTGACGCGTCACTGGCCGGTGTTATGTGGCCATGGCTTTTATGAATCGCTGGTTCCCGACTTTCCATGAGTTTCTCTGGTGGCTATATGGATGTTGAGCTTGGGCGCTGACTCGATGGCGCATGCATCCATCACCTTCTACAGTGGCAGGACGCGGATGAACAGAAAGATCCCCAACAGGACCGCCCAGCCGCGATAGCGCTGTGGCAGGATCATGCCGAGCAGAATGGCGGGTAAAAACAGGAGGAAGGCCTTGACGAGCAGGATGCCGAGACCGACGACGAGGGCGAGAAGCCGCAGCACCACGACGCTCAGCCCGAGCAAGAGCATCAAGGCTATGACGCCGCCGATCAGCGTACCGAAGGTCGTCTGCACCGGATGTTCGAGTACCTGCTGCATCCATTTCGACATCACCTGCCCTCCTCTACTGCGCAGCCTGTGCTGCTGTCCTGACTTCGATGCTAAGCCAGAAGCGGAGGGCACTCCAGAGCGGGGCGCAGGGCCTGCGTCATATCACGTCGCGCGCCGTAGAGGATGAGTCATCGGTTCAGCGGCTCAGCGCCACGGCCCGCTGGCGCGCCTGCTCGGTGTCAGCATGAATCAGCACGGTGGCACTGTAGGTGGCGCGTGTCAGGGCGCAATAGAGCTTGCGCTGCTGACGCTGCGTCCAATCACCCTCGATGTCGATGACGATGACCCATGCCGCCTGTTGACCCTTGAAGCGATAGATGGTCTCCACGGTCAGCTCCCCTTCCGTCCAGACCTGCACGCCGGTGTCGGTATAACGACCGGTGAAGCGGCGCAGAGGCCAGGCGCCGAGGTGATCCTCGTCATGCAGGAGGTGATGCTCCAGGCCCTTCAGGGAGACGAGAACCAGGTCGTCCAGCGCACAGCCTTGTTGCAAGGCATGCGCCACCGCCTGCTCGAGACAACGCATCTGCTCCACGCCGTCGCGATAAGTATGCACGCGCGGGCGCACGCCGGCGACAGGGTTCATGGCCGTGATCGCGGTGTCCAGGCCGAGATAGGCGAGGCTGAAGTCGAGAAGCTCGGCCGGACTGCGAAAGTCACGCTGACTGTGCAGGGTCACCGGGCAGAGGCTACCGCCCGAGACCTTGCCATAGATGTTCTGCAGCGGGTCTTCCATCCAGAGCAGACGTGTGCGCCGCGCCTCCTCATGCATGAAGTAGAGAAACAGCTGCGCGTCATCGTCGCTGAAATCCTGTCCCTCATCGATGATGATGAGGTCAAAACGCCAATCCGGTGGAATGGCGGTGTCCATGACCTGGGCGCGCAGGCGCGCAAAATCGGCGCTCTGCCCCTCGCCATAGTCGGGACTGATGCCCTGGCTGCGCAAAAAATGATCGGTCAGCGAATCGCGCGTTTCAATGCAGGCGCGCGCATCGCAGATCGTGCGCATGCGATCGGCGAGCGGCCGATTGAAGCAGAGATAGAGAGCACGTTGCCCCGCCTGCACCGCTTCCTCGAGAAGATGGACGGCGAGCTGTGTCTTGCCGGCACCGGCGCTGCCCTGCAGGCGCAGACTCCAGGGATTGAACTCGATCTGCCGCACCTGCTCGCCGAGTTCCCCGGAAAGCTGCGCATAGTAATGGTCACCGAGACGCAGACTCTCACCGACGTCCATGCGCAGATTGAAATGGCCGAGCAGAAAGCGTACGAGCGCCTTTTTGCGCTCAGGGTCGGCCGGACCGCCATTCAGCGACTGCACAATCCGCAGAAGCTGTGACGCACGCCGTTGGTCGACGACACGATTTTCCGGCAACCCCCCGGCATAAGCGCCATCGACCCGATGATCCGGACAATAGAGCAGAACGTCGCAGTGCAGCTGATCGCGGGTGGCCTTGTTGTAGTTCTGCATCAGGCCGTCGCGCGCCTGCAGCAGCTGCGAGCTCACATCTTTTTCGACCTCCGGCGCATAGCGCTTGAAAAAGCGGCCATCGCGTTCGATCAGATGACCGTTCTTCTGCTCGATGACGATCAGCCCGCCGGCGGGGGTGACGACACAAAAATCCAGCTCACGGCTGATCAGATAGTGCCTTTGCAGCTTCGTCCAGTGCGCGCCATGGATGACCACATAGTCATCTGGCAGTCGCTGCAGACACTGCAGGGTTCGCCATTCACCTCGATGCTCAGGCAGATGCTGCAGCTGCTGCCAGTTGTGCGGATGCAAGACGGCCATAGATTGCACTGCTGCCATGGAAGAGGACGGCGGCGATCATACGGCAACAAGGTCGCTGCCGGCCAGAGCCTCATGGCAGCGGCCCGACCCGGCTCAGGCCTGCCGCGCCAGCACCGGTTCTGCCGCCACCGTGGTCGCTGTCTGTTCGCCCAGCATCGCCTGCTCGAGCTCGCCATAGGCCTGCTCGATGTGCTGGCGCAGGCGCGCCGGATCGGGTACCGCCGTGCGGGTCGTGGCGATGGACAGGCTCACCTGGTCGACATAGCTGAGCACGACGATGGTCATGGCGTGACCATCATAGATCGGCGCCACCCCCTGCATGCGTGTCAAAGGAAAACCGGCCAGGGACAAAGGCTGACGGGAGCCCGGTACATTGGTGATGACCATGTTGAACAGAGGCGGCAGATGCTGCGACAAGCCGAGCTGACGCCACGCCGACAGACCATAGGCGAGAGCCTGAGCGGGCACGAGCGGCAACAGCTTCTCGATGGGCAGGGCCTGATTATAGGCCTTGGCGACGCGACTCATGGCGTGGATGCGCGCCAAGCGCGACCCAGCTTCGGCACAGTCGGTGGCGAGATCGATGAGCATGGCCGAGACCTGGTTGCCGCCGATGCCATGCGCCTGCTGCCGGCGCGAGACCGGCGTCATGGCGACGAGCGACTGCTGTGGCAACTGCCCACGTTCGCTGAGATAGGCGCGCATGCCGCCGGCGATACCGGCGAGGATGACGTCGTTGAGGGTGGCCCCGGGCAGGCTCGCCTTGATCGCCTGCAGGCGTGGCATCGCCAACGTCACCGCCAGCTGCTGATGCTCGCTGACCTGACGATCGGCAAAGGGCGTCTGCGGTGCGCGCATATAGATGGGCAGATCGCGCCAGGGCGACACCGAAAAACGCCGCCAGAGCGCCGTGGCAGCATAGCCTAAGCGCGTCAGGGCGGTCGGCTGCGCCTGCGTCGGCACCGGCCGCGCCATGTCGACGGCGGCGCGATCATCGAAGAGAGCGCGCAGGATGGCCTCGGCCGAGATGCCATCGACGGCGGCATGGTGCACCTTGAGCAGCACCATAAAAGCGGTGTCATCGCCACGCCCCTTGAGCCCGGCCACATCCGGATCCGGTTCGATATAGAGAGCTTCCCACAGCGGTCGCTGGCGATCGAGAGGATGCGCGAAGAAGTCGGCGACCACCGCCTGCAGACGTTCATCCTGCCAGGGCGCCGCGACCTGCAGCATGCGCAGATGACGATCGATGTCGACCTCGACAGCCTGCCAGCGATAGCCGCCGGCGTGCGCCTGCAAGCGCTGCGAGAACGCCGCATGACGCTGCAGCCGCGCGGCGATATGGGCGCGCAGACGCTGAAAGCTCATGCGCTCACCGGGCAGTGGCGCGAAGCTGAGCACGGCGCCGACGCTCATCGGACAACGGGCGGTCTCGAGATGTAAAAAGGCGGTGTCGAGATGACTCAAGCGCGACATGGCGACGACTCCAGTATATGAGTGAACGTATGTACACTGGGGCAGTATAGTGCGCCGCGTCGCTGCGAAATTGACTCAGATCAACCTATCAGTGAACACTTGTTCTTTTTTGACGAGCGACCCGATGCACTGGCCGACTAATAGAGGCGATGCTGACGACCATAGTCCTGCAGCTGCTGCACCGCACGCGCCGACGCCAGGGGCGGATGCACCTCGATGCCGCGCACCCGCAGACCGTCTTGCCAGGGCTGCGGCTTGGCGCCTTCATCGAAACCGATGGCTTCGGCATCAGCGGCGCAGGCGGCATAGCTGAGGGCCGTCACCCCGGCCCAGGGCAAGGCGCCGAGACACATGGCGCAGGGCTCACAACTGCTCACCAGATGCGCCGCCTGCGGGCGCAGATCATGGCTGCCTAGGCGCGCCTGGGCGCGCATGATGGCCACCATCTCGGCATGTAGCACCGAACAGCCGGTGGCGAGGACGCGATTGACGCCGGCGGCGAGAACAGCACCACGCGCATCGAGGAGCACAGCGGCGAAGGGACCACCGCCGGCGGCGACGTTGCGGTCGACGAGATCGAGGACCTGATCCATCGCCGCCGCCGGCGAGGCGAAGCGCTCCGGCAACTGATCGAGCCAGTCGGGTAAAGACCAGCTCAGCTGCACTCAGCGCCCCGCGCGCTTGCGTTCCGTCTCGCTGAGATGACGCTTGCGCAGACGGATGCTTTTCGGCGTGACCTCGACCAGTTCGTCATCAGCGATGAATTCCAGCGCCTGCTCGAGGGTGAAGCGGATGGGCGGCGTGAGGATGATGTTCTCGTCGCTGCCGGCGGCGCGGATGTTGGTCAGCTGCTTGGCCTTGGTCGGATTGACGACCATGTCGTCACCGCGCGAGTTGAGACCGACGACCATGCCTTCATAGACTTCGGTGCCAGGCTCGACGAACATGCGTCCGCGCTCCTGCAGGTTGAACAGGGCATAGGCCAGCACCGTGCCCTGGATCATCGATACCAGGACGCCATTGTTGCGTTTGCCGACGTCGCCCATCTTGACCTCGCCATAGTGCGAGAAGCTCGACGTCATGATGCCGGTGCCCGAGGTCAGGGTGAGGAACTCGGAGCGGAAACCGATCAGACCGCGCGATGGCACCGTTGCCTCGATGCGCACACGGCCACGACCGTCGAGCACCATGTCGGTCATCTCGCCCTTGCGCAGGCCGAGCTGTTCCATGACGACGCCCTGGTGCTGTTCCTCGACGTCGAAGATGACGTTCTCGAAGGGCTCTTCGCGTCGCCCATCGACTTCGCGCACGATGACTTCCGGACGCGACACACCGAGCTCATAGCCTTCACGGCGCATGTTTTCGATGAGCACCGACAGATGCAGTTCACCGCGCCCGGAGACCTTGAAGCGATCGGGATGATCGGTCGCTTCGACACGCAAGGCGACATTGTGCAGGAGCTCACGCTCGAGACGGTCCTTGATGTTGCGCGAAGTGACGTACTTGCCTTCGCGACCGGCAAAAGGCGAGGTATTGACCTGAAAGGTCATGCTCACTGTCGGTTCATCGACGGTCAGGGCCGGCAAAGCCTCGACCGCCTGCGGATCGCAGAGGGTGTCGGAGATATTGAGACCTTCCATGCCGGTGACGCAGACGATGTCGCCGGCCTCGGCTTCGGGCACTTCGAGGCGCTGCAGGCCGGAGTAACCCATGATCTGCAACACGCGCCCCTGACGCTTGTTGCCATCACGATCGAGGATGGCCACCGGCGTATTGGTGCGCACCTGGCCACGCTGGATGCGGCCGATGCCGATGATGCCGACATAGCTTGAGTAGTCGAGCGAGGAGATCTGCATCTGGAAAGGACCGCTGGCGTCGACCTGCGGCGGTGAGACGCGATCGACGATGGTCTGAAACAGCGCCGTCATGTCGCTGCCCAGGTGATCGAGATCGAGGCCGGCGATACCCTGCAAGGCGGAGGCATAGACGACCGGAAAGTCGAGCTGCTCATCGGTGGCGCCGAGGCGATCGAAAAGATCGAAGACCTGATCGATGACCCAATGCGCGCGCGCGCCGGGACGATCGACCTTGTTGACCACGACGATGGGCTTGAGACCGCGCGCGAAGGCCTTCATGGTGACGAAACGGGTCTGCGGCATGGGGCCATCGACAGCGTCGACGAGCAGCAGCACCGAATCGACCATGCTGAGCACGCGCTCGACCTCACCACCAAAGTCGGCGTGACCCGGGGTATCGACGATATTGATGCGGTACTCGCGGGCATCGCGCGGATCGGTCCAGCGCAAGGCGGTGTTCTTCGCCAGGATGGTGATACCGCGCTCTTTTTCGAGATCGTTGGAGTCCATCACCCGCTCCACCTCCCCGGCGCGCTCACCCAGCGTCCCGGACTGCGACAGGAGCTTGTCGACCAGGGTAGTCTTCCCATGGTCGACGTGAGCGATGATGGCGATGTTGCGAAGATTGTGGATCACGGCGCGGCCTCGTCAGCGTTAGAGGCCGGCATTATACACGAGGCAAGGCGGCGAGGCGCCTCCTTGCATCGGCTAGTTCTTCATGCGGATGCTGCGCTCCTCGGCGTTGGCGGAAGCCTCGACGCGACGGTTCTGCAAGCGTCCCGCCGCCGTCGCATTGCTGGCGATGGGATCATCGGCGCCATGACCGACGGCGCGCAGACGGCCGGCAGCGACACCGAGGCCGATGAGCGAACGGCGCACCGCTTCGGCGCGACGCTGCGACAGCAGACGATTGGCGCGCGCATCGCCGACATTGTCGGTATAGCCATCGATGGTGACATCGACGCTGGGATAGCGCTGCATGAAGTCCGCCACCTTGCGCAGTTCACTGGAAGCGTCACCGTGTATCACCGCCTGACCCGTCTCGAACTGGATGTCGAGACGCATCTTGTCCATATGCGTCACCATGACATAGCAGCCCTGCGCATCGACGAGGGCGCCCGGCTTGGTGTTCGGGCACTTGTCGAGATAGTCGGGCACACCGTCGTGATCGCTGTCGAGCGGACAACCCTGGGCGTCGACCTTCACCCCCGCCGGCGTGTTCGGACACTTGTCCTGGTCATTGGGCACACCGTCATGATCGTCATCGGCGACCACCGGCGTGGCAGGGGCCTCGGCCGGGGCAGGCGCAGCCGCTTCGGCTGGAGCTGCAGCCGCTGCTGGCGTCGCGTCCGTCGCCGGCGCCGCATCCGCAGCATCGTTGTCGGCATCGGCGGCGGAAGCCTTGTCACTCACCGAACCGATGCGGAACTCGACACCGAGCAGACCGACGACGTCATGCCAGTGCGCCGCCGGCTGATCGAGATAGCGCAGCTCGCTGCGTAGAGCGAAGTGCGGCGTCAATTGCAGCATCAGCCCCCCACCCGCCTGGGCATACTCGTGCATGAAAGGCAGGCCCTGATCGGCGTTGTACATCGCCCGGCCACCACCGAGAAGAACGAAAGGCTGCACCCAGCCACTGGGATTGAAGCGATAGAGACCGTTCATATCGACGCTCTTGTAGCGCATATAGCGACCATAGAGCGGTGACAACAGATGTGTCGTGGAGCGACCGACGTCGAGCTCGGCCCCCCAGTGCGGCGACCAGCGATAACCGAGGCCGAGACTCTCCTGGCGAGCGCGATGTACACCCTTGACCGTCGAATTGTCATAAGGCTCGGTCGCACTACTGAAGTCATGCTCACCGAGCAGGGGCGACACGGTCACCTCGCCGGCCACCGCCGCCGTCACCAGACAGCACGACAACAATGCACCGGCACCGAGCTTCGCTCTCATCACGACACCTCTGTTATGAATTTTTTATCGTGCATGCACTGTAGCCAAGATCCCCGCTCTTGGCTACCCATCGCCAGCGCTATCGGCGCCACCGGCCAAGGCCTGAAAGAGCCGGTGGCATAGGCGATGCGACAGGGCGGAAACTTGCGCGCACCGCCACAAAAGAACGCCAAAAAAGAAGAAGGGGCGCCGCAGCGCCCCTTCCCTGACCACATCTGCGCCGAGGCAGATTTACTTCTTCATTTCCTCGACGCGGGTCTCGGCCTTGGCGGTCGCGACGACACGACGGTTGGCGGCACGGCCAGCGGCGCTGCTGTTGCTGGCGATCGGATCGGCTTCGCCATGACCGACGGCCTTCAGACGCGCAGCATTGACACCCATATCGACGAGGTGACGACGCACGGCATCGGCACGACGCTGCGACAGACGCAGGTTCATCGCCTTCTTGCCACGGTTGTCGGTGTAACCATCGATGGTGATGTTCTGGTTCGGGTAGGCCTTCATGAAGTCGACCACCTTACCCAGTTCCGCCGTCGGATCGCCGAGGATCTTGTCGGAGCCGGTGGCGAACTTAACGTCGAGCGACATGACCTGGGTCTTGCTCAGCATCACCGGGCAACCCTGCTGATCGACGACGACGCCGGCCGGAGTGTTCGGGCACTTGTCGAGGTAGTCAGGCACACCGTCATGATCGCTGTCGAGCGGGCAACCCTGGGCATCGACCTTCACCCCTGCCGGCGTGTTCGGACACTTGTCGAGATCATTGGGCACGCCATCGTGATCGTCATCGGCCGGCGCCGCCACCGGAGCCGGAGCTGGTGCCGCCACCGGGGTCGGCACTGCCGCCACTGCCGGCACCACCGCCGCCGCTGCCGTCGGGAAGGAACCGACGCTGAACTCGAGACCGATCAGGCCGAGCCAGTCATGCCAGTGCGGGCCGGGCATGTCGATGTAGCGGACTTCCGAACGCAGACCGACGTGCGGGAAGAGATTCCACACGACACCGGCGCCGCCCTGCCCATAACCCTTGGCAAATGGCGATGCGTGATCGGCGAGATAGTCGGCACGACCGCCACCGAGCAGCACGAAAGGCTGCACCGGTTCGCCGGCCAGAAAACGGTACATGACGTTGAGGTCTTCCTGCCGATAGTGCAGCTTGTCACTATAAAAAGGCGACTTCTCGTGCGTCGTCGATTTGCCGGTCGAGGCTTCCACCGACCAGTTCGGGGTGAAGCGGTAGCCGAGGTCGATCATGTACTCACGACCATTTTTCACGCCCTGCGCCGGCTTGGTGCCATCGGCCGAGGTCGCATTGGAAAAATCGTGATCGCCGATCAACGGGCTCAGGGTCAGCTCACCGGCTTGCGCAACACCGAAACCGGCCAGCATGGCCCACGCCAATAGTCCTTTTTTGCTCATCTCTCATCTCCAGAAAAAAGTGTCAGCAAATGTTTCTACGAACACAGTGACCCAATCTAACAAGTATTCTGTCATCAGGCAATGGGAAGATGGGAATTTTTGCCACACTACCCGTGACAGTTGCGAACTTTCGCGCATCGCCATGGCCTTGATGTTACCCTTCGTAGCATCAGCGCACCGCCAGCAGGACCGCCTTCATGCCCGATCATCGTCACGGTTTCGTTTTTCAGGAGCGCGCCCTGCGCGGCGTGCACGCACAATGTGACAGCTTGATGTCAGCGGTGCTCGCGCGTCACCCTTATCCCGCCGTCCTCCAGCCCCTGCTCGGCGATCTCATGCTCGCCTGTACCCTGCTCAGCGCCCACCTCAAGGACGACAGCGCCCTGACCTTACAACTGCGTGGCCCCGGCCCCCTCTCCCTGGCCATGGCCGAGTGCTCGGCGCAAGGTGACGTGCGCGTCTATGGCCACTACGAGGCTGAGCGCCTGCAGACCGACATGTCTTTCAGTGACCTGCTCGGCGCCGCACAACTGGCCTTGACCCTGGAGCACGCCGGTCAGCGCTATCAGGGCATCGTGCAGTTGCAGGCCGCTGGCCTGGCCTTAAGCCTGGAGCGCTATTTCACGCAGTCGGAACAACTGCCCAGCCTTATCCTGCTGGCGCATCAGGGCGACCGTCACGCTGGCCTGCTGCTGCAAGCCCTGCCCGGAGCGACAGCGACCGAGGACTTTGAACACGCCAGCATCCTCGCCCGCACCTGCCGCGACGCCGAGCTCCTCGATCTCGACAGCGCCACCTTGCTGCACCGTCTCTATCATGAGGACGACCTCAGCCTGGCGCCGGCCGCACCCTTGCGCTTTCATTGCCGCTGCGATCGCCAGCGCTCACTCGACGCCCTGCTCTCGCTCGGCTCTGCCGACCTCGAAAAGCTGCTCATGGAACGCAAGGGCAGCATCAACGTCGACTGTGAGCTTTGCCGGCAGCGCCAGACCTTCACCACCTTCGATCTGCTCGCCTATCTGCAACCGACGACACGGGTGCAGTGAGCATGGCGATGCGGTCAAGCTGGCCACCCTTCATCGCGCACTGAAAGCAGACGCCGCAAATAGCGCAGTGGCCGGCCTACCCAGGGCAGTTTCTGCAGCAGCTCTTCCGCCGAATCCCAGTAGTCTCGGTGCACAGCGATCTCAAGCTGAGAGTTGAAGTGCAGATGGCTGCCGCCTTGCACTTGCAAGGTTCTGCCGTGCCATACAAAACTGAAGGTCCACGTCAAAAAAGCCTGCTGACCATCGAGCAGCCCCTCATGAATGAAGAATTCAGGGGCCTGCAGGGAGCTGAACATGTGTTGAAATATATCGCGGATGCCTTCCCGACTCCTCACCGAATTAAACGGATCCCTGAACAGGGCGCCTTGCGCATAGTAACGATCGATGTCATCGAGCGTTGTCGGGCTCAAATCCTGATACCAGCGGACGACTTCCGCAAGGCGCGCTCTCAGTTGTGCGCCAGACGCCTGAGTATCGGCAAGCGCAGTGGATAGGGCAGCATGGCGGCCAGCTTCATCCATAACGTGAATCTCCGCGGGAAATGAATTTCAAAGCGACGACCTTGCAGGCCTTTCACGATGTGCCGGGCAGCGGCCGCAGAACTGATCAAGGCGGGCATAGGAAAATCGTTGAGCGCAGTCAGCCGCGTCGCCACAAAGCCAGGATTGATCAATTGCACAGCGATTCCGTACTCCATGAGTTCAGCGCTCAGCAATTCCGCCAGATTGATCAACGCCGCTTTGCTCGGACCGTAGACACTGGCACCGGGCAAACCCAGGTAGCCGGCGACGCTGGCCACCAAGGCGATCCCCCCTCTTCTGCGCGCCATCAATTCGGGAAGGATGGTTTCCAGACCGAAGTAGACACCGGCCAGATTCGTCTCAAGGGTCAATTTAACCTGATCCGCCTTGAGCTCCCAGCTGCGCTCCGGCCGGTAGGCAGCGGCGCAAAAAACGACGCGATCGGGTAGGTGATGCTGCTCGCGCAAGCGCTCCCAGCATGCCTGCCAGGAAGCCGGCTGGGTGACATCGAGCGGCTCTACGCATGCCAACGGATGATGGCCGGCGACCTGTTCGAGCTTTTCTTGCCGGCGGGCAGAAAGGATGACCCTGGCACCATGGTGCAAGAGTTCCGTGGCCAAGGCCGCGCCGATACCGCTGGAAGCGCCGATGACCCACACCGTCTGATCATGCCAGTCACGACTTGCTGGGCTTGGCGCAGTCATCCGCATGGCGCGACTCCTTCCGGAAAAACAGGCTAACGTCACCGAGACCGACGCCAAATTTGCTCAAATGCGCTTGATTGAGCATGGTGTGATCGTCTTGCAGAAACATCCAGTCATCGAAATGGATGATCCACTCCCGACCATCGACGGGTAGCTTCAGGTCATAGCGCCAATGCAAGGCATTGCCGGCGACTTCTCCGCGCGCCTCGCCGACGACGTCCTTGGCCCAGCCCCGCCAAGTACCGTCGCCCTGAGCTTGAAGCGTCCAGATGCGCTCCTGCCGATGTCCATCGCGGTAAATGAAATGCTCATCGAGAACGAGATTGTTGCCCTGCCGCTGCCCTTGGATATCGACGCTAAACTGCTCGATCAGCTGCCCTTGGCGATCTCTGAACATGCCCCAGGCGTGAGTCTCGCCGGCAAAAAACCGGTCAATGTCCAGGCTGGGCTTGTTGTTGCGATAGGACTGCACGCTCGGCGCGCTACAGCCTGTCGTGCCCGCCAGAACCCCCAGCATCACGACCATCCACCGCCAGCTCATGATGCACCGGCCTGCAGGAGAAACTGCGAAACACCGATACTGCCCTCATCAAAGCCCGCCTCGCAGTAGCACAGATACAAGCGCCACAGACGAATGAAGGCGTCATCAAAACCCTGGTCACGTACGGCGTCCAAGGAGAGCTCGAAGGCGCTCCGCCAGCGCCGCAAAGTTTCAGCATAGTCGGCCCCGAAATCCAGGCGATCGTGCATCCGCAGACCGGCCTTACGCGCCTCCTGCTCAAAAACGCTGGGACTGGGTAGCATGCCCCCCGGGAAGATGAACTCCTGAATGAAATCACTGCTGCGGCGATAGCTTGCAAAGCGATGGTCGGCGATCGTGATGGTCTGTATCAGGGCCTGACCACCCGCTTTCAAAAGACTGCGCACCTGATGAAAGTATGTCGGCCAGTAGCTCTCCCCGACGGCCTCGAACATTTCAATCGAGACGATGGCATCGTACTGACCGGTGATGTCGCGATAATCCTTGAGCTCGAAAGTCGCCAGCGCTTCACCCTGCAAGCGTTCAACGGCCGCATCGAGCTGAGCCCGCGAGATGGTAATACCGTGCACCTGGACGCCCTGCCGGGTCGCATGCTCGGCAAACCCACCCCAGCCACAGCCCAACTCCAGCACCCGCATACCCGGCTTGAGTGCGAGTACATCGCAGATGCGCTGGTATTTGGCAGCTTGGGCGTCGGCCAGACTGAGGTCTTTAGCACCCTTGAACAAGGCACTGGAATAGGTCCAGGTGGTATCCAGCCAGAGCCGGTAGAAATCGTTACCAAGGTCATAGTGGGCATGGATGTTGCGCTGGCTGCCGGCGCGGCTGTTATAGCGCAGGACATGCTTGACCATATACCAGCAGCGCGCCGGCAGACTGCCGGTAAAAGCCCTGCCCAAAGCAGCTTCATTTTGCAGCGCCAGGCGCATCAGTGCGCTCAGGTCAGGCGAATCCAGCAGGCCATCGCGCAGGCTCTCGGCAAAACCGATATCTCCGGCCAGTAAGAGGCGCTTGCAGGCCGCCCAGTCGAGTATTCTCAACTCGGCGTGAGGCGCCGTGCCGGCTTGGCCGAACCAGAGCGATGTACCCTCCGGGGTCAGCAGGTGTAGGCTGCCGTGCTGAATCCCGCGCAGGCGAGCAAGCAACAGTCTTGCCACAAGCGGCAACGGCGATGGTGCGGCGATCAGGGTTCTGGCTAGGCTCATCATCGAATTTCCTTTCCATGGCTGAGTGGACTGACGGGTGGACTGGGCTTGGTGTAAAAGGGAACTTTTTTCAGCCACAGCCGTAAAGCTTGCCCATGAATACGGCTGATGATGCCGATGCTCAGCAAGGGCTGTCGCACCAGGGCCTGCAAGGCAGAGAGGGCGTTGAGCGGGATGACCTGACCCGAAATGCGCGTGTGCAGGAGCAGACCTAGGTCATCGTGATAATCGATGCGCATCACCATCCGCTCCGGTCTCTCGTCAAGACGAAAACGGTAGTGCCCTTCTACCCGGCAGAAGGGCGATACATGCAACACCTTCCGACAGGTGAGTACCGATTGGTTTCTAATCGGCGCGCCGTCATGATTGGCGAGCAGGTAGGCGTGATGTTCCCCGAAAGTATTGTTCACCTCGGCCAGGACAGCGATCAGAGCGCCGGCCGCGTCGTGGCAGTACCAGAAGCTGACCGGATTGAAGGCATAGCCAAAAAGTCGCGGAAAGGTCTGCAGCCAGACTTCGCCGTTACTTGGCAGACCGGCGCCGCTCAACTGCTCACGAATCCACGGCAGGAGAGGGGAACCATCGCGTCGACCGTAGTCACGGGTGCGAACGCTCATCAGCCGCCAGCGATCGACACCAAAGAAAGCATTGCTGGCCTGCTGGAGTGCCGATAGCCGCAAACGCACGGCAAAAACCGGGTAGACGAAGCTGTGGCGCGTCGGGCGCAGACGCACGTGCTTCACCTCACCCCGCACCAAGTAGGCGGCCGTCATGACGGCAAGCTCGCCCAGGCGGGGAGTTGCACGAAGTCGCGCGCCACCCGCAGTGCCGACCGCAGGCCGTCCTCATGAAAGCCGTAGCCGGTCCAGGCGCCGGCATACCAGCAGCGATGAACGCCCTGCAGGGCGGGCAAACGCGCCTGGGCGGCGATCGTCGCTGCATCAAAGAGCGGGTGTTCATAGCTAAAGCGGGCATACTCCCGATCAGGATCGGGGTTTCGGAGCGGATTGAGGGTCACGACAACCGGTACCTGAACGGGCAAGGGCTGCAGCATGTTCAACAAATAGCTGACGCATACGGCCCGCTGCGACGCCTGCCCGGTTTCAGCCATGAAGTTCCAGGCCGACCAGACTTTGCGTCGTTTCGGGAGCAGATGGGCATCGCTGTGCAGGACGGCGGTGTTGGCCTGGTAGCGAAAAGCGCCGAGAACGCTGATCTCATCCGCAGACGGGTTGGCCAGCATGCGCAAAGTATCGGGGGCGTGCGTCGCGAAAATGACCCGACCGAAACGCTCGGCTCCTGAAGCCGTGATGACGCTCACCCCCACATCATCACGTTCAACGCGCTGCACAGGCGAGGACAGACGGAGATCGCGGATGCGCTCCTGCATCTTCTGAACGTACTGCCTCGCCCCGCCCGGGACGGTGAACCAGCGCGGCCGGTGGAAGACCTGGAGCAGACCATGGTTCATGCAGAAGCGTAGAAAGGTTGCCGCCGGGAAATTGAGAATCTCCTGGCTTGGGCTGGACCAAATCGCTGCCGCCATGGGCACCAGGTAGTGATCGCGGAAATGCCTGCCGTACCCCTCCTGCTGCAGCAATTCAGCCAGTGTGAGTTGACCGAGCCCAGCCAACTCGAGCAAGCGCTCTGCTGAGCGGTTGAAACGCAGCACGTCCCACAACATGCCATAAAATCGCGGTGAAACAAGTTTGGTCGGCTGGGCGAACATCGTGCGGAGATCGGTACCAGCCCATTCGTCGCGCCCCCTATCCAGTGACACGCTGAAGGACATGTCGGTGCCACAGGAGGGTATGCCCAACTCTGCGAACAGCGCCATGAGATTGGGGTAGGTGCGCTCATTGAAAACCAAAAAACCTGTATCAACAGAGACTTGCACGCCACCCACATCGATATCTACCGTGTTGGTGTGGCCACCAGGGTAGGCCGCAGCCTCGAACAGCGTCACATCATGGTGAGCCGCAAGTAGCCAGGCGCTCGCCATACCGGCAATGCCGGAACCAATCACCGCGACCCGTTGCCGCTTCGTCGAGAGAGTCTCCACCACCCGCCCCTTCTATGGATTTGTCCTGAAACCACTTGGCACCCTTGCCGGCAGTGCTTATAGTGAGATTATAACGATACAGGAAATAAATCTACTGTTTAGTAAAGGATGCTACCGATGAGTACGGCACGAAAGCCGAGCTTCAAAGATCAGGCCTTCAAGCTGCGCGAACAAGCCGTGCTGGAGGCCACCACCCGGCTGTTAGCCAGCAAGGGCTTCGACCTGATGACGATGGATGACGTGGCCGCTGAGGCAGGCATCTCCAAGCCGATTCTGTACAAGCACTTCAAGTCGAAAGACGAACTGGCCACCGAAGTCATGTGCAGCCTGCTCGAGGGCGCCATCTCCTATCTCGCTCAGCTGGATGGCGCGCTGAGTGCGCGCGATCGACTAGGCTGCCTGCTGGAATGGGCGTTACGCATCAGGCTGCAAGGGGGCTTACCTTTTTTGCCATCGACAAGCCCGCACGTCAGGGAGATGCTGATGCGCAGCCCTCGTTACCTGCTGCAGGTATTCACACTGAATACGGAATTGCAGGGGCTCCTGAACCAGGCCAAAGAGCGCGGCGAAATTCGCACCGACCTCCCTACCGATGTGATCCTGTACGCCTACTACGCTCGCACCTGCGATCCTGCCGTCGACTACATGAAGGTCTATGGCCAATACAGCGACGATGACATCGTGCGCTATATGCTCTCCCTCATGTTGACGGCCATCCAAACCTGACCCCCGGGTAGTGGGTGGTTTGCAACAGCGTCACCAGACAGTGCTGCAGCATGGGCTGCTGATTTTTGGTGGGGATGATGATGCTGACCCTGGGTGTGCGCGGTAACAGGGCGTTGAAAATCACACGCATGCCTTCGGCCACCTGCTCATAAAACAGGCAAAATCTCTTATCGCACGCCGCATCAGCCCTAAAAAACAGATTTCAGCCCGTTTTTGCGCTCCTGCCACACCACCTGGCATGCGTGTCCGCACCGGGCGGCGCGAGAAGTTGAGGTCATGGGAGTCAGGGTATTCCCAGTTCGTCGCAGTATTTGACGGGGCAATTTTCCACGAGCATCAACACGTCCAGGCCGATGCGAAAGACCCGCAGAGCGGTAGCGCCGCCTCCTGCGGCAGCACTAGCTGGCCAATGTCGCTTGCAATTTATAGGTTTATTTGTGAGATTATGAATTATGCATAACTTATAAAAGATCAGTTGATATGGACCCCGTCCGAAACCCTTACGCGCCGGGCGCCGGCACCCCTCCACCCGAACGGCAGGCCGCACAGACCTGCGCCAGCAGGTGGCCACGGCCATAGCCCGCATCCGCATCGGACGACCCGCGAAAAGCTTGCTGCTGATCGGCCTGAGGGGGGGCGGGAAGACCGTTTTGCTCGACCAGATGCGACGCGACGCCATGGAAAAAGGCGTGCATGTCATCAGGATTGAGGTCCCTGAAAACCGCTCCCTCCCTGCCCTGCTCGCGCCTCAACTGCGCCTGGCGTTGTTGGGCTTGAGCCGGATTGATGCTGCCAAACACCAGGCCACTCGCGCACTGAAAGCGCTGGTGGGCTTCGCCAAATCACTCAAGTTGACCTACGCCGATATCGAGGTTGGGTTTGACACCGACCCCGAACCTGGACTGGCCGACAACGGCGACCTTGAAGGGGACTTGGCGGCTCTTTTGCAGCAGGCCGGCATGGCCGCAAAGGCGGCGGGGACGGCCATTGCGATTTTCATGGATGAACTCCAGTACATCCATGAAGGACAGTTTGCGGCATTGATCACTGCCCTGCATCGCTGCGCTCAGGACCGCCTGCCGGTGATACTGGTCGGTGCCGGCCTGCCACAGCTTCGTGCTCGGGCCGGGGCAGCTAAGTCCTATGCGGAGCGCCTGTTCGACTACCCGGAGATGGGGCCACTGGCCGAGGCTGACGCCAGCGATGCCATCGTCAAGCCCGCACTCGAGGAAGGGGTGGAATTTGCCCAAGACGCGGTGCGACTGATTCTGCAGCAGACCCATGGTTACCCCTACTTTCTCCAGGAATGGGGCAAGCACGCGAGGGACGTAGCAAACGCATCGCCGATCACCGAGCAGGATGTGCGGGTCGCCAGCAGAGACGCCACGACCGCCCTGGATGAAAGCTTCTTCCGTGTTCGCTTTGACCGACTTACGCCTGCTGAAAAGCGCTACCTTCGAGCCATGGCGGAACTGGGGCCGGGGCCGCACCGGTCGGGGGATGTAGCGGCGGCGTTGGGAAAAGCGGTATCCGCGTTCGCTCCCACACGCAGCTCACTGATAGGCAAAGGCATGGTTTGGAGCCCAAGTCATGGCGATACCGCATTTACTGTGCCGTTGTTTGATGAGTTCATGCGCCGCATCGTACCCGATGACAAATGGCAGCGTGTTATGACCGGGTAGTCGCAAAAACCGCCCGCAAAAGCCAAAATCAAACCATAAATTCAACGTACTAACAGAGAGATGCGGCGCTGCGTCCTTAAGGTGATCCGCTGTAGGTCCACCACCTCTCAGCCTTCATAGAGAGGTCGACGCAGGAACTCGAGCAGGGCGCGCAGCTGGCGATCGGCGAGCACGCGCTGGCGCCAGGCGGCGAGAAGAAGAGCCAGCCACAGAGGTAAACCGAAGGGCAGCAGCAGCAACAGCGGCCAGACGAGAAGAGGCGCCCAACCGGGACGACGACTGATCAGCAGTCCCGTCTGCCGGCAACGCACCTGACCGTGCCAACCGCCGAGCAGCCAGCGCCAGCCATCCTGCCGCCACAACAGACGTTCGTCGTCGAGACGGCGCAGAATCAGACCGCGGCTGCTGAAAAAGCTGAGCTCGTGACTGCCAGGCAGGACCGCCAGATCGAGAGAAGACTGAAAATGCTGGCGCCAGCAACCGCGCCGCCACCACGGACGCCAGAAGAGCAGACCGGCCCACAGATCGAGCAGGGTGAAGACGATGATCCAGGCGAGCAGATCCTGGCGCATCAGCGCGGATACCGCGTCATCGGCAGACTGATGCGCACGAGCAGGCCACCGTCCGGGTGGTTGGAGACCAGCAGGCGGCCGTGATGCAGGCGCACGATGCGCTGCACGATGGCGAGACCGAGACCACTGCCGGAACTGCCACTGCGCGCATTCTCGCCGCGCTGAAAGGGCTGCAGCAGGCGTGGCACCTCGGCCGGATCGATACCGCGACCATGATCGCGCACACTCAGCTCGACGCGCGTGCCGCGCTGGCGCAGCTGGATGTCGATGGGCGGCTGGCCGTAGCGGCGCGCGTTGTTGACGAGATTGCCGAGCAGCCGCTTGAGCGACAGGCGCTTTACCCACACTTTTGGCAGAGCCGCGAGTTCCAGGCGGATCTCGACCATGGCCGCGAACTGCGCCGCCACCTCCTGCACCAGGGCGACGAGGTCGATGCGTTCGGCCACCTCCTCGGAACCGTCGCGGGTGTAGGCGACGAACTGATCGAGGATCTCGTCCATATCCTGAATATCGAGGATGAAGCCCTCGGCCATTTCACGATCGGTGAGCATCTCGGCGCTCAGGCGCATGCGCGTCAGCGGCGTGCGCAGATCATGCGAGATCCCGGCGAGCATGAAGCTGCGATCCTTGTCGGCCTGCACCAGCTGCCGCGTCATGCGATTGAAGGCGCCATTGACGGCGCGGATCTCGCTCGGACCATGCTCGACGTCGAGCTGGGTGCCATAGAGTCCACGCGCGACGCGCAGCGCCGCCTGTTCGAGGCGCTTGAGCGGGCGGTTGAGCTGACGCACCAGGACGACGATGGCGACGATGGTGAGCAGCGGCACCCCGAGACCCCAGGCGATGATGACGAAAGGGTTGTAGTTCGCAAAATAGGGCAGCGGCTCGCGCACCCAGACCCCGCGCATCGACGGCAGATGCAGCCACAAAACCGGCACCGGCTTGAAGACGAAGAAGACGCGCACCGGCTCATGCAACTGTTCGGAGAGCTGGCGGGCGTAGTAATCGGTGAACACGTCGGCCAGCGGCTTAACCATCAGGCGCGGAAAGCGGCGCGGATCGCGCACCACCGTCATGGCGAAGTGGTGTTCGATCCAACGCTCGTCATAGCGCTGCTCGGCCGCCGGCAAGCTGCCCTGCTCGGACTGGCGCAGCAGTCGCAGCACCGTCCCGGACAGCTTGGCGTGCTGCTGCACTTCCGGGGAATAGAGATTGAGCGCAAAGAACGCCAGGGATAGAAACTGGCTGGCGAGGACGACGATGGCCAGCACCAGGGTGGTCCGCCACAGCGCTGAACGCGGCTTCAGGCGGCGCCAGTTCATGCCTCGGCATCCGGCACGAAGACGTAGCCTATGCCCCAGACGGTCTGGATATAGCGCGCCTTGGCCGGATTCTCTTCGATCAGGCGGCGCAGGCGCGACACCTGCACATCGATGGAGCGCTCCATCGCACCCCACTCGCGGCCACGCGCCAGATTCATCAGCTTGTCGCGCGACAAGGGTTCATGCGGATGCTGCACCAGCGCCTTGAGGACGGCGAACTCGCCGGTGGTCAGCGGCAGGTCAGCGTCCTCGCGACTCAGCTTGCGCGTCGCCAGATCGAGACGAAAGGGTCCGAACTGCACCTGCTCACCGCCCGGGCTCGGCGCTCCCGGCAGCTCGCGCGCCTGGCGCCGCAACACCGCCTTGATGCGGGCGAGCAGCTCCTGCGGATTGAAAGGCTTGGCGAGATAGTCATCGGCGCCGGCCTCGAGGCCGCCGATGCGGTCGGAGTCGCCACCACGCGCGGTCAGCATGATGATCGGGACGTTGTTGCCCTGCTCGCGCAGACGCCGACAGATCGACACGCCGTCCTCCCCCGGTAGCATCAAGTCGAGGACGAGGAGAGCGAAGAGCTCACGCGCCATGGCGCGATCCATCTGCGCGGCGTCAGCGACGGTCCGCACCTGGAAACCCTGATCCTCGAGATAACGCTGCAACAGGTGGCGCAACCGCGAATCATCATCGACGACGAGAACTTTCTGCAGCGGCTCTTCCATCACCTTCCTCCTCACCTCTCTGCCCATCACCGGCGCACGCGGCTATAATCGCCGCCTCAGGCCCACTCCCGGATGACGCATGCAGACCATCATCGACCGTATCGCCACTGAATTGACGGCGCGCCCCGAACAGATCCAGGCCGCCATCGCCCTGCTCGACGGCGGCGCCACCGTCCCTTTCATCGCCCGCTACCGCAAAGAGGTTACCGGTGGACTCGATGATACACAACTTCGTCATCTCGAGGAGCGCCTCAGCTATCTGCGCGAACTCGAAGAAAGACGCGCCAGCATCGTCAAGAGCATCGTCGAACAGGGCAAGATGAACGATCTTCTGGCGCAGCAGATCGCCCTGGCCGATAACAAGGCCCGCCTCGAAGATCTCTATCTGCCCTACAAGCCGCGCCGCGTCAGCAAAGGCCAGCTGGCGCGCGAAGCTGGACTGGAAGCGCTCGCCGATCTCCTGCTCACCCAGCCCGAGCACCTGCCGCAGGAAGCCGCCGTCGCCTACATCCAGGCTGACAGCGCCTATGCCGACAGCAAGGCCGTGCTCGAAGGCGCCCGCCACATCCTCATGGAGCGCTTCGCCGAGAACGCCGACCTGCTCGCTGCTCTGCGCCAGCGCCGCCAGGACGAGGGTCTGCTGCACGCCCGTCTGGTCGCCGGCAAGGAGGCCGCCGGACAGAAGTTCCGCGACTACTTCGCCTACGACGAAAAGCTCAGCGACATCCCCTCGCACCGCGCCCTCGCCCTCTTGCGCGGCCGCAACGAAGGCGTCCTCAGCCTCAGTGTCGACCTGCCGGTGAGCGCCGAGGCCGAGCGTCATCCCGGCGAACTCCTCATCGCTGCGCATGCCGGCATCCAGGCGCAAGGACGCGCCGCTGATGACTGGCTGGCCGAGGTGGTGCGCTGGACCTGGAAGATCAAGCTGCAGACGCACATGGAGAGCGAGGCCCTGAGCGAGCTCAAGCAACACGCCGAAGCCGACGCCATCCAGGTCTTCGCACGCAATCTCAAGGCCCTGTTGATGGCCGCTCCGGCCGGCATGAAAGCCACCCTCGGCCTCGACCCCGGCCTGCGTACCGGCGTCAAGATGGCGGTCGTCGACGCCACCGGCAAACTGCTCGAGCACGGCGTCATCTTCCCGCACGAGCCGAAGCGCGACTGGCAGGGCGCCCTGCTCGAACTCGCCCGCATCTGCCAGCGCCATAAGGTCCAGCTCGTCGCCATCGGCAACGGCACGGCCTCGCGCGAGACCGACAAACTGGTGGCAGAGCTGATACGTCAGCACCCCGAA
Source organism: Pseudomonadota bacterium (assembly GCA_021833365.1). Classification (GTDB taxonomy): domain Bacteria; phylum Pseudomonadota; class Gammaproteobacteria; order Pseudomonadales; family Moraxellaceae; genus JAJZHK01. The sequence goes on from JAKBFV010000014.1 coordinate 25,771, forward strand.
CTCGCCCTCACCCGCATCGTCGTCAGCGAAGCCGGCGCCTCCGTCTACTCCGCCTCGGAACTGGCAGCGCGCGAATTTCCCGGTCTTGACGTTTCCTATCGCGGCGCCGTCAGCATCGCCCGACGCTTGCAGGATCCCCTCGCCGAACTGGTCAAGATCGAACCGAAGGCGATCGGCGTCGGCCAATACCAGCACGACGTCCAGCAGAGTCGCCTGGCACGCGCCCTCGACGGCGTCGTCGAGGACTGCGTCAACGCCGTCGGCGTCGACGTCAACACCGCCTCGGCGGCCCTGCTCAGCCGCATCGCCGGTCTCAACGCGATCATCGCCGGCAACATCGTCGACTTCCGCGATCAGCATGGCCCCTTCCGCAGCCGCAAGGCGCTCAAGGAAGTGCCGCGCCTCGGCGAACGCACCTTTGAACAGGCGGCCGGCTTTTTGCGCATCCATGATGGCGATGACCCTCTCGACGCTTCGGCCGTGCATCCGGAGAGCTATCCGGTCGTCGCCCGCCTGCTGCAACAAAGCCAGCGTGAGCTGCGCGCCCTGATCGGCGATAGCGCCTATCTGCGCGCTGTCGACGCCGCCAGCCTGACCGATGAACGCTTCGGCCTGCCCACTGTTCAAGACATCCTCAGTGAACTGGAAAAGCCCGGCCGCGATCCGCGCCCGGACTTCCGCGCCCCGGAATTCCTCGACGGCATCGACAGCATCGAGCAGCTCAAGCCGGGCATGCAGCTCGAAGGCGTGGTCAGCAATGTCACCGCTTTTGGCGCCTTCGTCGACATCGGCGTGCATCAGGACGGCCTCGTCCACATCTCGGCGCTCGCCGATCGCTTCATCCGCGACGCGCATGAGGTGGTCAAGGCCGGTGACATCGTCAGCGTGCGCGTCGTCGAAGTCGACGTGGCACGCTCGCGCATCGGCCTGTCGATGCGCAAGGACACCGCCAGCGCCGAAGCGGCGCCGGCTGCACCGACCGCGAAAGCACCGAAAAAGACCGCCAGCGCCGCCCCCCGGCAAGGCAACCGCAGCGCCCCGGCGACACCGACCGCCACCCTCGGCGATCTGCTGCGCAAGGCCGGACTGGAACGATGAGCGCCAGATGGCGCTGGTGGCCACGCCTGCTCCTCGGGCTCACCGGCGTCTTGCTCGTTTATCAGCTCTGGCTGCTCGCGCATGTGCTGTGGTGGCGCCAGCACAATCCCGCCAGCAGCGCCTTCATGCGCGCCGGCCTTGCGCGTCTGCGCGACGATGACCCCGATGCGCAACTACGCCAGCACTGGGTGCCCTATAACGCCATCGCCTACCCGCTCAAGGCCGCCGTCCTCGCCGCTGAGGACGCGCGTTTTTTGCGCCACCACGGTTTCGACTGGCAAGGCATCGAACTGGCCTGGAACAAGGACCTCGCCCAACACCGCATCGTCGCCGGCGGCTCGACGATCTCGCAGCAGCTGGCGAAAAATCTCTTCCTTTCACAACAACGCACGCCCTGGCGCAAGGCCGAAGAAAGCCTGATCACGCTCATGCTCGAACATCTGCTGAGCAAGCGCCGCATCCTCGAGATCTACCTCAACGTCATCGAATGGGGCGATGGCGTCTATGGCGCCGATGCCGCCGCCGAACACTATTTTCACGTCCACGCCCGCCATCTCAGCAGCGCTCAGGCCTGCTGGCTGGCCGCCGCCATCCCCGATCCGCGCGCCGCCGACGACCACCGTCAGACCCGTCATCTGCGCCGCAAGGCCGCCATCCTGGCGCGCCGTCTGACACAGGTGGCGGTGCCCTGAGCACGCCGCATCGACCGGGCTCTGCTATGCTGGACAGGACCACCAGGGAGGGAAGTCCATGCGCCGTCTCATCATCGTCCTCATCGCTATCCTCAGCTTTCCGGTGCAGGCCGACTGCCTCGCCGATCTGCGCCACAGCGCGCACGTGCAGCGCGCCTGCCTGGTGACGCAAAGCCGCGTCAACGAGTGCGACGCCGTCATCCATGCGACGGCGCAGATGACCGCGCAATGCCAGGTGCAAGGCTACGCCGCGGCGCAGACGACCTATGCCGTGCAACAGGGTTTCGCCGAGGTGATCGGCGATCCCGAACGCAGCCCCTATCGCCTGGCCCTGGCGCGCCTGCGCGCCCGCCAGCAGCTGCTGACCCGTCTCGACGCGCGCTGGAACCAGCGCTGGGCCGGCATCCTGCCACAGGTGCGTGACGACGGTTTCGACGATAATGAATGTCCACTCGCCTTCAAAGGGCAGCAGGATCGCTACCTCATGGTCGCCGATCTGCACCTGCCCGTGCGCGCCAAGCTCGGCCCTGACCTTGGCAACAGCCACCCCGACAGCGAACACCTCTATATCGCGACCATGCAGCCTGGACTATGTTTCGGTCCCGCCGCCGCCCTGCAGACGACGCGTATCGAAGCCGATGAACCGGGCTTCGTCTACAACCTCAGCACCAGCGATCTCGACCTCATCCGCCAGGCCGCCAACAAGGCGGTGACACCGCAGCTGCATCTGCATCTGTGTGGCACGATCAGCGACTGCCTGGCGCAGTCGGCACACCTGCAACAGATCTGGCGTTCCTACCAGCGCCATGTCCAGCAGCTGTCGGCGAGCGAGCAATGCCGACGCTACGCCAGCGCCAACGCCTCCGGTGAAATCGACGTCGCCCATCTCTACGGCGTCGACTGCAGCACCGTCGATAAGGCCGGGACCTTGCAAAAAGAACAGAGTGAAAGTCAGGCGGAAGCGCAGCAGCTCTTTGGCCCCTGAGCCACTCATGCTAGACTGGCGCCTGCCCGCAGCCTGCACGGAGAAGGCCGATCTTGTCGGATAGCGCCGCATCGAACACCGCCTCCTTTGAAGAGTCCCTGCAAGAACTCGAAGGCCTCGTACGCCTGCTCGAACGCGGCGACGCGCCGCTGGAAGAAGCCCTGCAGGCCTTCGAGCGTGGTGTCGCCCTCAGCCGCCGTTGTCAGAGCCTGCTCGACCAGGCCGAGCAGCGCGTACAGGTGCTCAGCGCCGATGCGCGCGGTGAGTTTCAGGCGGGGGATGCCGGTGAGCTCTGAGTCGCCATCTTTTCTGAGCACCGTCCAGACGCGCATCCAGACCCAACTGGGTGAGTTTCTCGAACAGCAGAACCATGCTGCGCCACGCCTGCAGGCGGCGATGATCTACAGCGTCCTCAACGGCGGCAAACGCATCCGCCCCGCCCTCGTCTACGCCGCCTGTCAGGCTTGTGGCGGCGAGCTCGCCATGGCCGACGCCGCTGCCATCGCCGTCGAGCTCATCCACTGCTACTCCCTGGTGCACGATGATCTGCCGTGCATGGACGACGACGATCTGCGCCGCGGCCTGCCGACCTGCCACAAGCGTTTCTCCGAGGATGTCGCCCTGCTCGCCGGCGACACCCTGCAGGCCCTCGCCTTTGCCAGCCTGAGCGCCGGCAGCGGTGACGCCGAGCGCCGTCTGCAGATGCTGCACCTCCTCGCCAGCGCGGCGCGCGACATGGCCATTGGCCAGACCCTCGATCTCGAAGCCGAGCAACAACGCATCGACCTTACGCGCCTGGAAACGATCCACCACCACAAGACCGGCGCCCTGATCCGCGCCAGCCTCGCCCTCGGCGCCCTCAGCGCCGGACCGCTCAGCGCCGAGCTACTCGCCCGTTTCGAACATTTCGGTGACCGCCTCGGCCTCGCCTTTCAGGTGCATGACGACATCCTCGACGTCATCGGCGATACCGACATCCTCGGCAAGGCGGTGGGTTCCGATCAGCGCCTCGGCAAGGCCACTTATCCGCAACTGCTCGGCCTGCCGGCAGCGTGCGAGTTGAGCGCGCAACTGCACCAGCAAGCCCTGGCCGCCCTCGCCGAATTACCCGGGGCGACCGGACCACTCACCGCCGTGACCGATTATCTGATCTCCCGCGATCGCTAGTTGCGGGTATAATGCAGCACGAACCGTGTGCGAGGTCCCAGTGCAGGATGTTTGACGCCATTCCCCGCGAGCGCCCCGAGACTCCGCTGCTCGATGAAATCGACGACCCCGCCCGCCTGCGCAAGCTCCCGCTCGACGCCCTGCCTGAGCTGGCCGAGGAACTGCGCGCCTTTCTGCTCTGGTCGGTGGGCCAGACCGGCGGACACTTCGGCGCCGGCCTCGGCGTCGTCGAACTGAGCATCGCTCTGCACTACTGCTACGATACACCGCAGGACCGTCTGGTCTGGGACGTCGGCCACCAGAGCTATCCGCACAAGATCCTCACCGGCCGCCGCGAGGCGCTGACGACGATACGGCAACGCCACGGCCTCGCCGCTTTTCCCAGCCGTCAGGAGTCGATCTACGACACCTTCGGCGTCGGCCATTCCTCGACCTCGATCTCCGCTGCCCTGGGCATGGCCCTGGCCGCCCGCCGGCAGGGTCGGCGCCGCCACGTCTGCGCCATCATCGGCGATGGCGCCATGACCGCCGGCCTCGCCTTCGAAGGCTTGAGTCACGCCGCCCACGCCGGCGCCGACATGCTCGTCGTCCTCAACGACAACGACATGTCGATCTCGCGCAATGTCGGCGGCTTCTCCAACTATCTGGCGCGCATCTGGGCGAGCCGCAGCTACATCGCCCTGCGCGAAGGCGGCAAACGCGTCCTCGCCACCATGCCCAGTACCCTCGACTTCGCCCGCCGCACCGAAGAGAGCTTCAAGCATCTGTTGCAGGCGCCCGGCGCCCTGTTCGAGAGCATAGGCTTCAACTACGTCGGCCCCATCGACGGCCACAATCTCGCCGAGCTGGTCGAGACCATCAGCAATCTGCGCAGCGCCCCCGGCCCGCAACTGCTGCACATCTACACCACCAAGGGCAAGGGCTTCGCTCCCGCTGAAGCCGATCCCATCGGTTATCACGCCATCACCAAGATGGACGCACCGCGCCCGGAGACGCCACCGGCACGACGCGGCGAGAAGTTTTCAAAAGTCTTCGGTGACTGGCTATGCGCCATGGCGCGCACCGACAGCCGTCTGGTCGCCATCACCCCCGCCATGTGCGAAGGCTCCGGCATGCAGGACTTCGCGCATGAGTTTCCCGAGCGCTATCACGACGTCGCCATCGCCGAGCAACACGCCCTGACCCTAGCCGCCGGCCTCGCCTGCGAAGGTGAGAAGCCGGTGGTCGCCATCTACTCGACCTTCCTGCAGCGCGGCTATGACCAGCTCATCCACGACATCGCCCTGCAGAACCTCGACGTCACCTTCGGCGTCGATCGTGCCGGCCTGGTCGGTGAAGACGGCCCGACGCACTCCGGTGTCTTCGACATCGCCTTTTTGCGCACCGTCCCCAACGTCCTCATCATGACGCCCTCCGATGAAGCCGAGTGCCGCGCCATGCTCTCGACTGCCTTTGCCCACCGCGGCCCCGCCGCTGTGCGCTACCCGCGCGGCACTGGCTGCGGTGCCAGCATCCCCGCTCACCTCGAGCCCCTGCCCCTGGGGCGGGCACGCATCGAGCGGCGCGGCCAGGAGATCGCCATCCTCGTCTTCGGCCCCCTCCTGCACAGCTTGCGCGAACTCGCCGAACGCCTGCAGGCCAGCCTCGTCGATATGCGCTTCGTGCGCCCTCTCGACGTCGATCTGGTGCTGGCCATGGCCGCTGAACACCGTTTGCTGGTGACCGTCGAGGAGCATCAGATCGCCGGGGGGGCCGGCAGTGCCGTCGCCGAGTGCCTGCATCAGGCGGGGCGCACGACGCCTCTGTTGATGCTCGGCATCCCTGACCGTTTCATCGAACACGGCACGCCAGCGCAGATGCTCGTCGATGCCGGCCTCGACGCCGACAGCATCGCGCTGCGCATACAGGAGCGCTTTCAGTCGCTGGCGCCCTGATCGCCGACGCCTTCCAGCATATGTCCCATCTTGTCGTGCTTGGTGCGCAGATACGCGAGATTGTGCGGGTTCTCGCCGGTCTGCAGCGGCACCCGCTCGACGACCATGAGGCCATGCGCGCGCAGAGCGTCGACTTTCAGCGGATTGTTGGTCATCAAACGCACCTGCGCCACCTGCAAGGTGCGCAGCATCTTCTCGCACATCGAATACTCGCGCAGATCGGGAGCAAAACCGAGCTGCTCATTGGCCTCGACGGTATCGGCGCCCTGATCCTGCAGGGCGTAAGCACGGATCTTGTTGACCAGGCCGATGCCACGGCCCTCCTGGCGCAGATAGAGGATGACGCCGCGCCCAGCCTCGGCGATCTTGCGCATGGCGAGGTCGAGCTGCGGACCACAGTCACAACGCTGGCTGCCGAAAGCATCACCGGTCAGGCATTCGGAGTGGACGCGCAGCAGCACCGGCTCACCGTCGCCGACCTCGCCCATGACCAGGGCGATGTGTTCTTTGTGCGTGTGCAGGTCTTCAAAGGCGTGGATCTCGAAAGCGCCATAACGGGTAGGCAGATGGCTGTGGGCGATGAACTTGACGGGCATGGTTCACTCCTGCCGAAAAAGAGGCTCGAGTTTAACACGCGCCGACGACTTTGCCCGGCCTATCCGGACAACGCACTGTTGCCTCAGATGGCCAAGAGGATCTGTGCCAGGCGCAGCAGAAGAGCCGCCAGCAGCGCCGCCAGCACATCATCGAGCATGATGCCAAAGCCGCCATGGACGTGACGATCAACCCAGCGGATGGGCCAGGGCTTGAAGATATCGAAGACGCGAAAGAGGCAAAAGCCGAGCAGCAGCAGACCCAGCAGGGCAGAACCGGTGACCGGATAGAGGATGAGGGGTGACAGGGTCAGCCACTGACCGAGAAACTCATCGATGACGATGCCGCCATGGTCGTGCACGCCGAGATCACGGCTGGTGCGCGCGCAGATCCAGGTCGCCAGGACAAAGAGGACGGCCATGGCGATGAAAAAAGCCGCCACCGACAGATGCCGCCAGAGCAGAAAAAAAGGCAGGGCGAGGAGAGAACCGGCGCTGCCCGGCGCGTAGGGTGACAGACCGCTGCCGAAGCCGAAGGCGAGCCAGTGCAAGGGGTGGCGCGTCTTGAAGCCCGCCGGCGTCTTGATCTTCAAAAGTGCTGGTATCCTGTCTGAGGTACATCGACCTGGCGCCCGCCCTGCCAGCAGCGCAGACCGGCACGCGCCTCGATGCGGCCGATGCGCTGAAGCGCCACGTCGGTCGCCGGCAAGGCCTGCTCAGGCGGCCAGGTGAAACAGAGCTCGTAGTCGTCTCCCCCCTGCAAGATGGCGGCGAGATCACGTGGCCTCTCCTGACGCCAGGGCAAGGCGTCGAGATCGAGGCTGGCGCCGACCTGCGAAGCGCTGAGCAGATGACCGAGATCCTGCGCCAGACCATCGGAGATGTCGATGGCGGCGTGCGCCCGGCCACGCAGGGCCTGGCCGAGCTGCAGGCGGGGCTGCGGACGGTCGAGACGCTCACGCAGGCCAGCGCCATCGCCACCGGCCAGGATATCGGCGAGGGCAAGGGCGGCTTCGCCAGGGTAGCCACTGACGTAGATGTCGTCACCGACCTGCGCCGCCGCCCGGCACAGCGCCTGTCCCACCGGCACACTGCCGAGGGCGGTGATGGTGACGCTCAAGGGACCACGCGTGGTGTCACCGCCGACCAACTGCACGGCGTGCTGGTCAGCGAGCTGACGCAGACCGCCGGCGAAGTCCTGCAACCAGTCGGCAGCAGCGGTAGGCAAGGTGAGGGCGAGCAGAAACCAGCGCGCCTGCGCCCCCATCGCCGCGAGATCGGAGAGGTTGACCGCCAGAGCCTTCCAGGCGATGTCAGCAGCGGCGGTGCCGAATGGAAAATGGCGACCGGCGACCAGGGTGTCGCAACAGGCCACCAGCTGCTCCCCCGGCGGCGGACGCAGCAAGGCGGCGTCATCGCCGACGCCGAGGCAGACGTCGGGGCGCGGCGCCGCGAAGCTGAAATAGCGGCGGATGAGCTCGAACTCAGCGAGCGGCGCGCTCATCGGCCCTGACCTGGCGCGCCCAGGCATCGAGCACGCCATTGACGTAACGATGCGATTCGCTGGCGCCGAAGTCCTTGGCCAGTTCCACCGCTTCGTTGATGATCACCTGATAGGGGATGTCGCGGCGGTGGTTCAACTCATAGGCGGCGAGCGCCAGGATGGCGTGTTCGATCGGCGTCAGCTCACTGACCTTGCGATCGATGAAGGACTGCAGCTGGCGATCGATCTCGACCTGCTCACGCACCACCCCCTGCAGGAGCTCGCCGAGATAGAGCACGTCGGTCTTGCGCAGATCATTCTCGGCATGACAGCGCGCCTCGATCTCATGCACCGGATTGCCGCTCAACTGCCATTCATACAATCCCTGCATGGCAAAGCGGCGCGCCTTGCGCCGCGCCGAAGGTTTGAAGTCGCGCTCGCTCATCGTCTCAACCTATCTGGCGCAGCAAGGCGACCATTTCCAGGGCGGTGAGGGCGGCTTCACTGCCCTTGTTGCCGGCCTTGGTGCCGGAGCGTTCGATCGCCTGTTCGATGCTATCGGTGGTGAGGACGCCGAAGATCACCGGCACACCGCTCTCCAGCTGGGCGACACCGAGGCCCTTGGCACACTCGCCAGCGACGTAGTCGAAATGCGGCGTACCGCCACGGATGACGGCGCCGAGAGCGAGAACGGCGTCATAGGCCTGCGTGGCGAGCAGCTTCTTCGCCACCAGCGGCAATTCCCAGGCACCCGGGCAGCGCACGATGGTCACCGCCGCATCGGGCACACCATGCCGCTTCAGGGTATCGCGGGCGCCCTCGAGCAGGGACTCGACGACGAAGCTGTTGAAGCGACCGACGACGATGGCGAAGCGGCCATCCTGCGCCGCCGTATAGTGTCCTTCGATGATCTCGACGTCCTGCATGCTGGATTCCTCAGTGGGGGGATGAATGGGCGACATATTCGACGATCTCCAGGCCATAGCCTGACAGGGCGTTGAAACGCATCGGCGTGCTGAGCAGACGCATGCGGCGTATGCCGAGGGCACGCAAAATCTGCGAGCCGGTGCCGATGGTGCGATAGGCGCCGGAAGTCGGCGTCGGTCGCGACGTCTCTTGTTGCAGATGCTGCAGCTGCTCGAAGAGCTCCTGCGAGCTGAGGTCATGGCCGAGCATGACCAAGGCACCGGCCGGCGCCGCCGCGATCGCCTGCATGGCGCCGTGCAGATCCCAACCCGGCTGCCCCGAGGTCTGCACATGCAGCAGATCGCGCAGTGGGTTGACCATATGCACGCGCACCGTCGGCACGTCGACAGCATTGAGATCACCGTGCACCAGCGCCAGATGCTGCTGGCCGCTGGCGACGTCGGCGAAACGCAGGGCGCGGAAACTGCCATAGGCGGTCTCAAGGCTGCTCTCGGCGAGGAGGCGCACCGTCTGCTCATGCACCATGCGATAATGGATGAGATCGGCGATGGTGCCGATGCGCAGACCATGCTCTTCGGCGAAACGCTCGAGGTCAGGACGGCGCGCCATGCTGCCATCTTCATTCATGATCTCGACGATGACCGCCGCCGGCTCCAGGCCCGCCATGCCGACGAGGTCACAGCCGGCTTCGGTGTGGCCAGCGCGCACCAGAACGCCACCGTCCTGGGCCATGAGCGGAAAGATGTGTCCGGGCATGACGATGTCCTTGGCACTGGCCTGGCGCGCCGTCGCCACGCGCACCGTATGGGCGCGATCGGCGGCCGAGATGCCGGTGCTGACGCCGCTCGCCGCCTCGATCGACATGGTGAAATTGGTGCCATGGCTGGAACCGTTGTGACGCACCATGAGCGGCAGTTCGAGCTGCTGACAACGCTGCCGGGTGAGGGTCAGACAGATCAGGCCGCGCGCGTGCCGCGCCATGAAGTTGATATCATCGGGGCGCACTTTCTCGGCCGCCATGATGAGATCGCCTTCATTTTCGCGATCCTCATCGTCCATGAGCACGATCATACGCCCCTGGCGCAGGTCCTCGATCAAGGCTTCCACAGAGCTCAGCGCCATCTTCTCACCTCTTCAGATAACCATGTTGCGCCAGAAATTCCGGCGTGATGCGGGAGCTGCTGGCCGTGCTCGACCCCTGCAGGAGGCGCTCGAGATAACGCGCCACGACATCGACCTCGATATTCACCGCCGTCCCCGGCTGCCAGTCGCTCAGCGTCGTCATCGCCAGGGTATGCGGCACGATGGTGAGCAAAAAACCATCGGCGTAGAGGGCATTGACGGTCAGGCTGATGCCATCGACGGTGACCGACCCCTTCTCGGCGATGTAGCGCAGCAGCTCCGTCGCCACGCGCACGCGATAATTGACGGCACGACCGAGCTGCCGACACTCGAGGATCTCGCCGATGCCATCGACGTGACCACTGACGATGTGGCCACCGAAACGCGTCGTCGCCAGCATGGCTTTCTCGAGGTTGAGACGCTGGCCGACGCGCAGGTGCCCGAGGGTGGAGCGCTCGACACTCTCCAGCGACACATCGGCGGTATAACCTTGTGCATCAAAAGCGACGACGGTGAGACAGACGCCCTGCGTGGCGATGGAGTCACCGAGCTGCACGTCGCTCATGTCGAGATCCGGACAGGCGACGCTCAGGCGCAGGTCGCCACCACGCCTGTCGAGCTGCGTCACCCGCCCCACCGCCGCGACGATGCCGGTGAACATCACGCCACCCGCCGCAAGATCGAACGCAGATCATCACCGACCTGACGTTGATCGATGACCTGCCAGCGCAGCTGCTCATCCATGCTCGTGACGTCGATATCGAACAGCGGCCGCGCCTGTGCACCGAGGAGGGTCGGCGCCTGATAGAGGACGAGTTCATCGACGACACCGGCGCTGATGAAACTGCCGGCGAGGCGCGCACCGGCCTCGACCAGGAGCTCATGCAAGCCGAGCTGCGCCAGAGTAGTGAGGACCTGTCGCGGCTGCGGACGCGCCGCACCGGCGATGATCTCCACCCCTGCCTGTTGCAAGGCCTGCGCCGCGGCATTGCGCGGCCCGCCGATGATGCGGCAGCTGGCGGCACCACCGTGCTGCAGGAGGCGAGCGCTGAGCGGCGTGCGATAGTCACTGTCGAGGACGATGCGCTGCAGGACGCGCGCCTCTGGAAAGTCACCCTCAGGCCACAGCTCGGCGCGCAGATCGAGGCGCGGATCATCGGCCAGCACCGTCCCGATACCGGTGAGCACGGCCTGCGCACGCGCCCGCCAGCGCTGCACATCCTGACGCGCCGGCAGCCCGGTGATCCACTGTGAACTGCCATCGGCAAGAGCGGTACGACCATCGAGACTGGCCGCCATCTTCACCCGCACCCAGGGCAGGCCACCGCGCATGCAGCGCAGAAAACCGGGATTGAGCGTCTCCGCCTCGGCAGCGAGCAGGCCACAGTGCACGCTGATGCCGGCCGCACGCAGCTTCTGCAGGCCCTGACCGCGCACGCGCGGGTTGGGATCCTCCTGCGCTGCCACGACGCGCGCCACGCCGGCGGCGATCAAGGCCTCGGCACATGGCGGTGTGCGGCCATGATGCGCACACGGCTCGAGGGTGACGTAGGCGGTGGCGCCGCGCGCGCGTTCACCGGCCTCGGCGAGCGCCACGACTTCGGCGTGCGGGCCGCCGGCATAAGCGTGATAGCCTTCACCGACGACCTCACCGTCACGCACCAGAACGCAGCCGACGCGTGGATTGGGGTGGGTGGTGTAGAGGCCGCGCCGCGCCAGTTCGAGAGCGCGCGCCATCAGGCGACGATCATCCATGCCCGCCCCCCTCATCGAGACGATCGAGGGCATCACGAAACTCGGCGATGTCCTGAAAATTGCGATAGACCGAAGCGAAGCGCACATAGGCGACCTGATCGAGGCGGCGCAGCTCCTCCATCATCAGCTCGCCGATGAGACGCGAGCGCACCTCACGCTCACCGGTGGCGCGCAGGCGCGACAGGACGTGGCTGAGCGCGCCTTCGATCTGCTCGAGGGCGACTGGGCGCTTCTGCAGGGCGTGCATCATGCCACGGCGCAGCTTGTGCTCATCGAAGGGCTGGCGCGAGCCGTCGGTCTTGATCACGCGCGGGATGACCAGCTCGGCGGTCTCGAAGGTGGTGAAGCGCTCACCGCACTGCACACACTCACGCCGCCGGCGGATCTGGTTGCCATCGGCAGCGAGACGCGAATCGATGACCTTGGTATCCTCGGCGGCGCAAAAGGGACAATGCATCAGCGACCTCCACAGCCCCAGGGCGATGACTCAGGCGGCGTAGACCGGAAAGCGCGCGCACAGGGCCTTGACCTGCGCCGCCACCTGCTCCTGACGCGCCGTGTCATGGAGGTCGGCGAGGATGTCGCACATCCAGCCGGCGAGCTCACGCACTTCGCCCTCGCGCATACCGCGCGTCGTCACCGCCGGCGTCCCGATGCGAATCCCGGAAGTGACGAAGGGCGACAGCGGATCGTTGGGCACGGCGTTCTTGTTGACGGTGATACCGGCACGGCCGAGAGCAGCGTCGGCGTCTTTGCCGGTCAATCCCTGGCGCACCAGGGAGAGGAGGAAAAGATGATTGTCGGTGCCGCCCGAGACCACCTCGAAGCCGCGCTGCACGAAGACCTCGGCCATGACTTGGGCATTGCGCACGACCTGGCGCTGGTAAGCGACGAACTCGGGCTGCATGGCTTCCTTGAAGCACACCGCCTTGGCGGCGATGACGTGCTCGAGGGGGCCACCCTGAATGCCGGGAAAGACCGCCGAGTTGAGTTTCTTCTCGATCTCAGGATTGGCCTTGGCCAGAATGAGACCGGAGCGCGGACCGCGCAGAGTCTTGTGTGTCGTCGTCGTGGTGACATCAGCGATGGCCACCGGACTCGGATAGACACCAGCGGCGACGAGACCGGCGACATGCGCCATGTCGACGAGGAGATAAGCGCCGACGCGATCGGCGATCGCCCGGAAGCGCGACCAGTCCATCACCCGTGAATAGGCGGAGAAGCCGGCGACGATGAGGCGCGGCCGATGCTCGAGCGCCAGCGCCTCGACCTGATCGTAATCGACGAGACCGGTGCTGGTGTCGAGACCATACTGCACCGCCTTGTAAGTGCGTCCAGAGAAGTTCACCGCCGCGCCGTGGGTGAGATGACCGCCATGCGCCAAACTCATGCCGAGGACGGTGTCACCGGCGTTGAGCAGGGCGAGAAAGACGGCGCCATTGGCTTGTGAACCGGCGTGCGGCTGGACGTTGGCATAGTCGGCGCCGAACAGCTGACAGGCGCGCTCGATGGCGAGCCGCTCGACCTGATCGACGTACTCACAACCACCGTAGTAGCGCTTGCCGGGATAGCCCTCGGCGTACTTGTTGGTGAGCTTGGAGCCCTGTGCCGCCAGCACGCGCGGCGAGCAATAGTTTTCCGAGGCGATGAGCTCGATATGCTCCTCCTGGCGCCGCGACTCACCCGCCATGGCGGCCGCCAGCTCAGGATCGAAACTCTCAATCGTCATACTGGAATCGAACATCATCAACCTCGACAGGTCACACGGGCAAGATCGCAGATGATAGCAAGATCAGCGCCCCGGCGCCATGGATGAGCGCCTCAGCGGCGCTTCATCATGTCGAAGAATTCGTCGTTGGTCTTGGTGTCCTTCATCTTGTCGAGGAGGAACTCGATGGCGGTGATCTCTTCCATCGGATGCAGGATCTTGCGCAAGATCCACACCTTCTTGAGTTCATCTTCACCCATGAGACGCTCTTCACGCCGCGTCCCCGACTTCTTGATGTTGATCGACGGAAAGACGCGCTTCTCGGCGATCTTGCGATCGAGATTGATTTCCTGGTTGCCGGTGCCCTTGAACTCCTCGAAGATCACTTCGTCCATCTTCGACCCAGTATCGATGAGCGCCGTGGCGATGATGGTCAAAGAGCCGCCTTCTTCGATATTACGCGCCGCCCCGAAAAAGCGCTTCGGACGCTCGAGGGCATGCGCATCGACACCACCGGTGAGCACCTTGCCGGAACTCGGGATGACGGTGTTGTAGGCACGCGCCAGACGGGTGATGGAATCGAGCAGGATGATCACGTCCTTCTTGTGCTCGACCAGACGCTTGGCCTTCTCGATGACCATCTCGGCCACCTGAACGTGGCGCGCCGGCGGCTCATCGAAGGTCGAAGCGACGACTTCGCCGCGCACCGTGCGCTGCATTTCGGTGACTTCCTCGGGACGCTCGTCGATGAGCAGGACGATGAGGAAGCACTCGGGATTGTTGCGCGTGATCGAATGCGCGACGTTCTGCAGGAGCATGGTCTTGCCCGCTTTCGGCGGCGCCACCACCAGCGAACGCTGGCCCTTGCCGACCGGCGAGATGAGATCGATGACACGCGCGGTGAGGTCTTCGGTCGAACCATTGCCGAGCTCCATGATCATGCGCTGATCGGGGAAGAGCGGCGTCAGGTTCTCGAACAGGATCTTGTTCTTGGCGTTTTCCGGCGAATCGAAGTTGATCTGATTGACCTTGAGCAGGGCAAAGTACCGCTCACCTTCTTTCGGCGGCCGTATGGTGCCGGTCACCGTGTCGCCGGTGCGCAGGTTGAAGCGACGAATCTGACTCGGCGACACATAGATGTCGTCCGGACCGGCGAGATAGGAGCCTTCGGAAGAGCGCAGAAAGCCGAAGCCATCCGGCAGGATCTCGAGCACACCGTCGCCAAAGATCTCCTCGCCATTGCGCGCATGCGTCTTGAGAATGGCAAAGATGACGTCCTGTTTGCGATTGCGGGCCATGTTTTCGAGGCCCATCTGCTCAGCGATCTGCACGAGGGCGGCGATCGGTTTCTTCTTGAGTTCAGTCAGATTCATAAGGAAAAGATTTCAGCTGTTGAGTGCTCAGTATCCACCAGGGATGCTGGCGATGGATTTTTCGTGGAAGCTTGGCCAGAAACCATCTCGAGGTGTACGTGGGGAAGGTCCAAAGCGCCAGTGGTGGCGCACTGCCTCTCCCTTTATAGGGCAAGTCGGCAGCCCTGTCAACGACACCGGCAACGGCGAGCCCGCTGCCGGCGTGTCCGCGCCTTACAGGTGCGAATCGACGAAAGCCGACAGCTGCGACTTCGACTGCGCACCCACGCGCGTCGCCTCGATGTTGCCGCCTTTGAACAGGATCAGCGTCGGAATGCCGCGCACACCGAATTTCTGCGCTGCACCGGGATGATCATCGACATTGACCTTGACGATCTTGAGTCGCCCCTGATACTCCGCCGCCATCTCATCGAGGACCGGTGCTATCATCTTGCACGGACCGCACCACGGCGCCCAGAAGTCCACGAGCGTCGGGACATCGGCTTTGACGACGTCGTTTTCGAAGTTGGCATCGCTGGTATGCACGATCAGGTCATGGCTCATGGACAAACTCCAGGGTCTAGGGAATGCGGCCAGAATATCATGTTCACGCCACCTTTGCATCGCGTGCGAGCCAAGTGGCGGTAGTCAAGCAGTCTGAACGAAGGCGAGGATGACAGCGGTGCACGAAGCGACTGAAAACGACCTGATGGCCGCGATTGACCTGGGCTCGAACAGCTTTCACATGGTCGTGGCGCGCCCCGACCATGGCGAGTGGCGCATCATCGAGAGCCTGTCGGAGAAAGTGCAGCTGGCTGCCGGCTTCGATGAGCGCGGCCGGCTCACCGAACAGGCGCAGGAGCGCGCCCTCACCTGCCTCGCCCGCTTTGCCCAACATCTCGGCGCCGTCGCCCCCGGCAACCGCCGCGTCGTCGGCACCAACGCCCTGCGTGTCGCCAAGAACGCTGTCAGCTTCGTGCGCCGCGCCGAGCGCCAGCTCGGCTGCCCCATCGAGATCATCGCCGGACGCGAGGAAGCGCGCCTGATCTATCTCGGCGTCGCCAACACGCAACCGGCACAGGGACGCCGCCTGGTCGTCGACATCGGTGGCGGCTCGACCGAGTTCATCATCGGCACGGGCTATGAGCCCGTCCTGCTCGAATCCCTGCACATGGGCAGCATCAGCTACCAGCGTCGTTTCTTCGATGACGGCCATATCGACGCCGACCGTATGGACAGCGCCATCCTCAGCGCCCGACATGAGCTCCTGCCGATCGCCGCCAGTTACCGTGCCGCCGGCTGGGATCAGGCGCTCGGTTCCTCCGGCACCATCAAGGCCCTGCTCGGCGCCCTGCAGAGCCTCGGCCTGCAGACCGGTGACGACGCCATCGACCGCTCCGGTCTGCTCGAACTGCGCGCCCGCCTGCTCGCCTTCGGACACGCTCTGCACATCGACTTTCCCGGCATCAAGGACGACCGTAAGCCCCTGCTCGCCTCGGGACTGGCGATCACCCTGGGCTTTTTTGCAGAGCTCGGCATCGAACGTCTGCACTACGTCGACGGCGCCCTGCGCGAAGGCGTGCTGTTCGAGATGATCGGTCGTCAGGACCAGGCCATCGACGTGCGCGAGCGCACCATCCGCGCCATGCAGGCGCGCTATCATGTCGACGTCGAGCAGGCGCGGCGCGTGCGCCAAAGTGCCGCTCAACTGGCTGCCATGTTGCCCGCGGAAATCACCGCCAGCCTCGACGAAAATGCCCTGAAGCACGCCGCCGACCTGCACGAAGTCGGTCTCGACGTCGCGCACAGCGGCTTTCACAAGCATGGCGCCTACCTGTTGCGCTACTCCGACATGGCCGGCTTCTCGCGCACCGAGCAGGAGCGTCTGGCGCTGCTGGTCGGCGCCCATCGCCGCAAGCTGCGCGAGGAACAGGGGCTGGCCCTGCTCGATCATGGCGGCGAAGGACTGCTCCTCACCGCCGTCCTGCTACGCCTGGCGGTATTGCTCAATCATGCGCGCCAGCGCCCGGCAGCGACGCCGCCTTGGCGCATGCAATGGCAGGGAAGACGCCAGCTGCACCTCGACTTCAGTCGCGGCTGGCTGGACCGGCATCCCCTGACCCTGATGGACCTGCAGCAGGAAGCCGGGCATCTCGCCGGTCTCGAGATCGACCTGAGCTTTTCATGAAAGCGCCACAACTGTGAGCGGATTTAGAACGGTACTGTCAGGTTAAGTTTTTCAGGAAAAATGCATTCCCACTTAGCCGGTATTTTGAGGCAAAAAATACGCAAAAACACCCACTCCAATGCTCTGGAGAGCATAAAATGAGCCTCTCGCCCCCACTTTTTTGTCGTACACTTGCTGATAAATGCGTTAACCTGACGGTACCCGCTGACGGTACCATTCGCCGCAAGCAGAATGCCGTGTGCTGTTATCGCTGCGCCGCTGTTGCCCTGGCCAATGATTCCTGCATCCGCTGCGATTCCTTCTGCGCCTCAGCCATGAGCTGATTCCAGTCACCGGGCGGATGCCCGCTTTCCAGCATCTTGCGGAACACCCGGTAGGCGTCGTCGCTGCTTTCGTAGGCGCGTTTGGTGTCTTCGTCATTCACCCAGGCGTAGACGATCACCTTGCTCGTGGCGTGGTAGCGGAAGAATAGTCGGTACTGCTGGAAGAATTTGGCCCGGAACCAGTGCTTGTGATCGTCACCGAGCGCCCCACCCTGGCGGTACTCTGGTCGCGTCGGATCTTGCGGGATGACATCGAACGCCAGCTTGGTGATCGCGGCCAGTCGTTTGCTGGCGTTCTTTTTCACGTACCCAACAGGGTCCTTCTGCTTCAGGCTCTCGACCTGCCGCACCAGCGCTTCAATCTGTGCGAGGAACAGTGGATGGGCAAAGACCGTCCAGCCATGAATGACCAGAGGCTCGGGCTTCCTTGCGCTCATTCATCGTCTGCCGACAGGGCGGCATCGAGGTCGACATCGACGCCGCCGACCAGCGACTGGATGCGCTGGACGAGGCCGGCATCCACAGCTTGCAGCCGCTCGGGATGGCGAGTGATGTCGGCAGCCAGGAAGCCGAGGAACTGTCCGAGTACCGGGTCGTCACCGTTGGATCCTTCGACGCGCGTCAGCACCACCTCGCCGCTGGGGCGAATGGTGTAGTGGATCTTGTCGCGCTTGCTCAGCTTGAGGGCACGACGCACGGTTTCCGGCACCGTGGTCTGGTAGCGATCGGTGAGTGTGGATTCGACTTCGAAGGTCGCGGCCATGGCAGTCTCCTGCGGATCTGGGTTGACGCTTGAACGGTAATGCAGTCGCATTATCTTGTCAATGCAATTGCATTGCCTCCAGGGACACCCGACTCAAATGGGGGTAAGTGGGTGTGCTTTTGGCCGGGGCGCCGGAATCGGGTTCGATTCCCGAACCGGGAATTGAACTGACCCCAGAAAGCGAACGCGGTTGAGGCCGCATATCGGCGACCAATCAGAGCGAAAACCTGTTTGATCGTCCATGGCCGATAGCCGTACCGGCAGGCTTTTCGAGGTACTGTCAGGTTAAGCTTTTCAGGGGAAATGCATTCCCACTTAGCAGGTATAAGGAAGCGCAGAGCACGCCCGCAAAGCGGTCGCCCAAGCAAAGACTCAACCGCCCGCTTGACCCCCTCCTGTCTGGTCGCCTTCGACTAAAGGTTCGCTATGCGAACCAGGCCGGACCAGGAAGGGGAATGCATGGGCATGTGTTCAGCTTCAAATCTGAACATAAAACGCGCGCAGCCACGCACAACTGA
>JAKBFV010000082.1 GCA_021833365.1 Pseudomonadota bacterium
TGGTCGGCGGCTTCAAGTCGGCGATCGAGATCGAGAAGCAGCGTCTTGCGCGCAAGGGCAAGAGTTTCTGGAGCATCGAGAACGAGCTCTTGCAAGGCTGGGCGATCACTGCCGGTTTCGTCGGGGTGACGACGGCGATCTGCGGTCTGCGCGCCTTACCCTTCCTGGCGGCACAGGGAGCTTATGGTGCCAGCCTGCTCGAGGTCGTCAACTACATCGAGCATTATGGCCTGTTGCGACAGAAGGATGAGCAGGGGCGCTATGAACGCACCACCCCTGAGCATAGCTGGAACAGCAATTATACCGTCACCAATCTCGTGCTCTATCAATTGCAGCGTCATTCTGATCACCACGCCTATCCGACGCGCAGTTTCCAGGCTCTGCGTCATTTCCCCAAGGCGCCACAGCTTCCCGGTGGCTATGCTTCCATGCTCTTGCCGGCTTATCTGCCCTCCCTGTGGTTCGCCATGATGGATCCCAAGGTGATCGAGCACTATCGCGGTGATCTCAGCAAGATCAATATGGATCCGCAGCGGCGCGAGGAACTCCTGCAGCGCTACGCCGATCAGGCCGAAGCCTGCGCGCGTGCAGCCAGGATCGCGGAAGAGGAGGAAGGCGCGCTGGCAGGCGCTGCGGCGATACAGGACAAGACCGTCCCGGTGACGACGGAGGCTGGCGCATGAGGCGTTATCAATGCATCGTCTGCGGCTTCATCTATGATCAGGCAGTGGGCATGCCCTGGGACGGCATTCCTGCGGGCACGGCTTGGGAAGACATCTCGGAAGACTGGGTCTGTCCTGACTGTGGCGTCGCCAAGAGCGATTTCGAGATGGTCGTCCTCTAGATCGACGCTGCCGGTGATGGGGGGGAGTGATCCCCCCTGGCGCCATTCAGCGTTCAGCGCAGTCGTTTTGCCACTTCGGCGATGCGGGCACCGAACAGACGGGCGGTTTCGAGATCGCCGGAACGCGGCGCCTGCTCAGCACTGGCATCAGAAGGCGAGATCGCCATCAAACCACCGAAGCCGGCCGTCCAGTTGATGTTCTCCGGCCCATGCGCGAGCGCGTTGGACGGCATCAGGCCTGTCCCCACCCAGATCTGCCCATGTTGCTGTGACAGGGTCCAGAGATATTGCAAAGTGGCGTATTTGTCGCCATTGGTCGAGGCCGAGTTGGTGAAGCCGGCGGCGATCTTGTCCTTCCATAGCTGCGAGAACCAGGGCTTGGAGGAGGCATCGGCGAATTTCTTGAACTGCCAGGCCGGGCCGCCCATATAAGTCGGGCTGCCGTAGATGATGGCATCGGCTTCGGCCAGCGCCTGCCATTCGGCATCGCTCAGCTGCCCTTCCGCATCGATGCGGCACTCCTGCACCTGCGTGCTCACCTGGCGGGCGCCGGCGAGGATGGATTGTGCCAGTTTGGCGGTGTGGCCGTAGCCGCTGTAGTACACGACACAGATCTTGCTCATCATCAAGTCCTCGGGTGTTTGCGAGCTTACACTGTAGTTGGCGAGGCCGATTCTAGCCAGATGTGGTGGGGGCAATTCACTGTTGTCCAGGCAGTGCTCGATAGACCCTTGCGTTCTTGGGTTCCCCAGCAGCCTCAGCCTGTGCTAAAACAGGGCTTCCATCGCATGTACAGGAGGTCATCATGGCTAAGGCCGGAGATATTCTTCGTGGCAAGGAGGTCGCGCAGGTCTATTCGATCACACCCGGAGCGACGGTGCTCGAAGCCTTGCACATCATGGCCGAGCGCCATATCGGCGCTTTGGTCGTGCTCGAAGAGGAACGGGTCGTCGGCATCCTCAGTGAGCGTGACTATGCGCGCAAGGTGGCACTGATGGAGAGATCCTCCTATAACACTGAAGTACGCGACATCATGACGCATGACGTGGTGACCGTCTCCAGCACAACGTCCATCGAACAATGCATGGCGATCATGACCGAACGCCGCTTGCGCCACCTGCCCGTCGTCGATGCCGATCGCCTGCTCGGCATGGTTTCCATCGGTGACCTGGTGAAAGCCATCATCACGCATCAGAAATCGCAGATCGATCAGCTCGAGCAGTATATCCGTGGCGCCTGAGGACGAGAGGCTGACAGCAGGCTTGTATCGGCACTACAAAGGCGGCCTGTATCAGGTGATCACTTTGGCGCGACATAGCGAAAGCGAGGAGCTTATGGTCGTCTACCAGGCTCTCTATGGCCAGTTCGGTGTCTGGGTGCGGCCCCTGTCGCTGTTCATCAGCGAGCCTATGCCGGGGTGTCCACGCTTTGTCCGGGTGCCGCCGGAGTCTCTCCCTGCACCTTGAAGAACAGGCTGTGCGGTGAGTTCGTGTCGACTTCCTCGCCGCAGGCGATCCAGCCCCGTCCATGCAGGACGTGGCTGGTGTGGCGCAACAGCAGGCGTTCCCCCTGATCGGTGCGGAGGAGTGTGCCGTTGCTGCTGAAATCGGTGAGGGTGCAGCGTTCAGCGTGGACTTCGATGCGGGCATGCCGGCGTGAGGCCAGGTGGGAGGTGATGACCCAGTCATTGTCGGTGGCGCGGCCGAGACTGAGGGTCGCACCAGGATGCAGGCAGCGTTCCTGCTCGCCTTGTCGCAAGTATAGGCAAAGGCGTGGTGCGCTGACGCTGGCGTGTGACAGGAGCTGGGTCATGTCCGCGGCTTCGATGATGGCCTCATACAGGCCAACCTCATGGTCCTTGCCGCGCAGGGGAATGCTGTCGAGACGGCGGACCTGTCCCTGTTGCCCGGCCGACAAAGTTGCCACCGCCTCCGCACCGAGCAGGATCTGTCCGGCGCGCGCCAGAGAGGCGAGACGGGCGGTGGTATTGACCGTGTCGCCATAGACGTCGCCAGCGCCTTCGATCAGCTCGCCGTATTGCAGGCCCTGTCGTAACTTCAGCGGTGGTTGCAAGGTGCGCACCGCCTCGGGCAAGTGCAAGGCGCAGGCGAGGGCGCTGTCGCTGTCCGGGAAGACGGCCATGACCTCATCGCCCAAGGTCTTGACCACCCATCCCCCCCGAGCTTGGATCTGTTGACTCATGGCGGCGAGAGCGGCGGTGATCAGTTCAGCGGCGCGACGATCGCCCAGTCCCTCATAGAGGCGACTACTGCCGCTGATGTCGGTAAAAAGAACGCAGCCGTGCATGGTGAGCCTCGTGCCTCAAAGCGTCGATTCGAGATGGGCGAGTTGCGCTGACAGCCGGCTTTGCGCCAGTGCGAGCTCATCGCGATGCGTCCTCTCCTTTTGTACCACGTCAGCCGGTGCGCGCTCGATGAAACTCTGGCTCGACAATTTACTCTCGACCCGGGCGAGGTCCTGGGTGAGGCGTTGCAGTTCCTTGTGCAGGCGCTGCGCTTCCGCTTTCAGGTCGATGAGGCCGGCCAGTGGCATATGGATCTCGAGCTGGGCGACGATTTGTGTCGCTGTCACCGGCAAAGTCTCGTCGGCCTCCAGCCAGCGCAGGGACTCGAGGCGGGCGAGACTGGACAGCCAGGGCGCCAGACGTTGACTGCGTTCGCGATCCTCATCCTGGCCCTGGCGCAGTAGCAGATGCACCTGTTTGCCCGGGGCAATGGTCAGCTCGCTGCGCATATTGCGGACGGCGCCGACGATGCTCTGCAGCCAGGCGATGTCGGCTTCTGCCGCGCCATCCTCGGCTTCGACCGTATAGGCAGGATAGGCTTGCAACATGATGGACTCGCCGGACAGGCTCAGGATCGGACGCAGCCCCTGCCAGAGCTCCTCGCTGAGGAAGGGCATCAGGGGGTGCAACAGGCGCAGGCTGCGCTCGAGGACGCGGGCGAGGGTGGCCAGGGTCGCCTGTCGTTGCGCGCCATCCGGGCCGTGGAGCACGGGCTTGGTGAGCTCGAGATACCAGTCGCAATAATCGTTCCAGATGAATTCATACAGGCTCTGGGCGAGCAGGTCGAAGCGGAATTCAGCGAAGTGCTCCGCCACCTGTCGGCAGAGCAGGTTGCAACGCTGTTCGATCCAGCGGTCGATGACCAGATCTGATCTGGGCGTGCAGGCGAGGTCGAGGCCGGCGATGTGACCATGCACATAGCGCGCTGCATTCCAGATCTTGTTGCAGAATTTGCGGTAGCCTTCGACGCGCTTCATGTCGAATTTGATATCACGGCCGGTCGAGGCGAGGGCGGCGAAGGTGAAGCGCAGGGCGTCGGTGCCGTGGGCGGCGATGCCTTCGGAAAATTCGCGTTGTGTCGCTTTGGCGATCTTTTCAGCGTCCTTGGGACGCATCAGCCCCTGCGTGCGCTTCTCGATCAAGGTCTGCAGGTCGATGCCATCGATGATGTCCAGAGGGTCGAGGACATTGCCCTTCGATTTCGACATTTTCTGGCCTTCGGCGTCGCGCACCAGACCGTGAACATAGACGACCTTGAAGGGGATCTGTGGACGTCCCTGCGCATCTTTCACGAGGTGCAGGGTCATCATGATCATACGCGCGACCCAGAAGAAAATGATGTCGAAGCCGGTGACCAGGACGTCGGTGGGGTGGAAAGTCGCCAGCTCCGGTGTCGCCTGCGGCCAACCCAGGGTCGAGAAGGTCCATAAGGCCGAGCTGAACCAGGTGTCGAGCACATCCTCGTCCTGGTTGAGGGTGTGTTGTGCCGACAGATGATAGTGCGCGCGCACTTCGGCCTCATCGCGGCCGACATAGACCTGGCCCTGCGCATCGTACCAGGCGGGAATACGATGTCCCCACCAGAGCTGACGGGAGATGCACCAGTCCTTGAGATCGCGCATCCAGGCGAAATACATGTTTTCGTAGGCACGTGGCACGAAGCGTATGCGACCATCGCTGACGGCGGCGACGGCTTCGCTCGCCAGGGGAGCGGTGCGCACATACCACTGATCGGTCAGCCAGGGTTCGATGATGGCGCCCGAGCGGTCGCCGTGCGGTACTTTCAGGGCATAAGGCGCATCGATGCCGACCAGCCAGCCTTGTTCGCGTGCGCACTCGATGACGCGCTGGCGCGCCTGCATGCGTTCGAGACCGGCCCAGCCTGCCGGGGCGTCTTCCTGGCCGAGGTGGCCGGCGTCGTAGCTGATTTTCTCAAAGCGCGCCAGGATGCAGGCATCGCGGTCGAAGATGTTGATCAGCGGCAGCTGATGGCGCTGCCCGAGTTCATAGTCGTTGAAGTCGTGCGCCGGCGTGATCTTGACGCAGCCGCTACCGAAAGCGGGGTCGACGTAGGCGTCGGCGACCACCGGAACACGGCGACCGGTCAGGGGCAGGAGCAGGGTTCGGCCGATGAGGTGCTGGTAGCGGGCATCGTCAGGATGCACCGCCACGGCGGTATCGCCCAACAGGGTCTCGGGGCGGGTGGTGGCGACGACGAGATGATCGCTGCCATCTTCCAGGGCGTAACGGAAATGCCATAAGGAGCCCTGGGTTTCGCGCGCTTCGACTTCGAGGTCGGAGATCGCCGTGTGCAGTTTCGGATCCCAGTTGACCAGGCGCTTGCCGCGATAGATCAGCTGCTCGCGATATAAGCGTACGAAGGCTTCGCGCACGGCGCTCGACAGCCCCTCATCCATGGTGAAGCGTTCGCGCGACCAGTCGACGGAAGAGCCGAGGCGACGGATCTGGCGGGTGATGGTGCCGCCAGAGGCGTCTTTCCACTCCCAGACACGTTTGAGAAAAGCGCTGCGGCCGAGTTCCTGGCGGCTCTCGCCGCGTGCCGCGAGTTGACGTTCGACGACCATCTGCGTAGCGATGCCGGCATGGTCGGTGCCCGGTTGCCACAAGGTGTTGTCACCGAGCATGCGATGGTAGCGGGTGAGGGCATCCATCAGGGTGTTATTGAAACCATGCCCCATGTGCAGGGAGCCGGTGACATTGGGCGGCGGAATCATGATGCAGTAAGCCGGACCCTGGCCCGAAGGCTTGAAGTAGCCGGCGCGTTCCCAGCGCTCATAGCAGTCGCGTTCGAGGCTGGCAGGATCATAGGCAGAATCGAAGCTCATGGCGGAGATGCTCGCGCAGGGAGAGGGGGGGCATTATACAGGTGTGGCGGCTCTGGCGTTAAGCCGTTCCTGCCTTGAGGACATGACTGAGGACCTGCCAGTGCCGCTCTTTCAGCCATTTCCATTGTTCGCGCCGACGTGCGCGGGCGCTGGCATCGCCCTCGACGAGGAGGAGGAGGCGGCAAGGTGGCAGATTTTCCGGTAGTTCGCTGGCGAGATTGAACAGGACGGCGGCAACGGGTTGGCGCGCCTGCGGCCAGGTGATGAGGACGGGTGGCGGTTTGCCGAGTTCCTCATCGACGAGGGCGTGTGCGATGAAGCTCTCGGGGCGGCCGCCCCAGAGCAGTTCATCCATGCCGAGCGCTTCATCGCGGTCCTGGCAGCGCAGGAGGAGGCTGAGGCCCTGCGCCTGCACTTTCTCGATGATGCGCAGGATGAAGGATTGGCGCAGGGCTGTATCGGCCTCTTCGGGAAGGCTGTAGAAAGTCGCTTCAGGCATAGGCTTGCCGGCGCAAGTATTCGCTGAGCAGGGCCACCGGTCGTCCGGTCGCCCCCTTTTGCGTGCCGCTCAGCCAGGCGCTGCCAGCGATGTCGAGATGAGCCCAGCGCTGGCCTTCCGTGAAGCGCGCTAGAAAGCAGGCGGCGGTGATGGCGCCGGCGGTGGGGCCACCGATATTGGCCATGTCGGCGCAGGTCGAGTCGAGCAGTTCCTGGTAGTCCTTCCACAGGGGCAGGCGCCAGCCCCGGTCGAGGCTGGCTTCGCCGGCGGCTATGAGATCCTCGGCGAGGGCGTCATCACTGCTGAAGATGCCGCTGGCGACTTTGCCGAGGGCGACGACGCAGGCACCGGTCAGCGTCGCGATGTCGATCAGTAGCGCTGGTTTGAAGGTTTTTTGCGTATAGGTCAGCGCATCGCATAACACCAGGCGCCCTTCGGCGTCGGTGTTGAGGATTTCGATGGTCTTGCCGGACAGCGAGGTGACGATATCACCGGGGCGGCCAGCGCCGCCCGAGGGCATGTTCTCGGCGCAGGCGAGGACGCCGACGACATTGATCGGTAGCTGCGCGGCGATGATCGTGCGCATGACGCCGAGGACGCTGGCCGCACCGCACATGTCAAATTTCATCTCGTCCATGGTCGCCGCCGGCTTCAGGGAAATGCCGCCGGTATCGAAGGTGATCCCTTTGCCGATCAGCGCGATGGGAGCCTGTCGCGCTGGGCCACCGCGATACTCGATGGTCACCAGCTGCCCTTCCTGCTGACTGCCGCGACTGACCGCCATAAAGGCGCCGGCGCCGAGTTTCTCGAGTTGTGCCTCGCCGAGGACTTTCACCTTGAGCTTACGCTGTCCCTTAGCGAGTTCCTGCGCCTGTTCGGCGAGATGGCGAGGTGTACAGACATTGCCGGGAAGATTGCCGAGGTCACGCGCCAGAGCCATCCCGGCGGCGACCGCCTGCGCCCAGGCCAGGGCTTCGCGGCCGCTGGCGAGGGGAATACGCTCGTCGACGCTGAAGCTCATCTGAGTCAGGCTCGCTGGCGTCTTGTTCTGCGTTTTGTAGAGATCGAAGCGATAGCTGCTTTCCAGCACACTGCGCGCGATATGGGTCAGCTGATCGATGGCGGTGACGCCGGCGATCTCGATTTCGGCGAAGGTCAGGCGGGCATGAGCGACATGCAGGCTGTGCAGTTGCCGGATGGCGGCCTGGGTCATCTTCAACAAGGTGGTCAGCTGCAGCTCATGGCTTGCGCCCATGCCGACGACGAGCAGCCAGTCTTGTGGGAAGTCATGCAGCCGCCACAGGGGCAGCACTTCTCCCGGCTTGCCTTCGAAACCGGCAGCTTTCAGCGCCTGGCTGAGCTGCCCCTGGGTATGTTGGTCGATGGCAGCGGCGGCGCTGGAGAGCTGTTGCCCGGGGCCGACCGCGACGACCAGAGCGGCGTGGCGCTCGAGAGCGGCATGTGCGGATTTGATGTGCAGCTGCATGGCTTCCTCACAAGACAAGGGGATGGGTTTTCGCGATAATATCCTGACCTGACCCGAGCTTTGTACCACAGGCGACGGCCCCCTGTATCCCCTGGCAAGGGGGGAGATGAGGAAGAATTCTGGTGAGCACGCTGTCGCTGTATGTCATGAAGACCGTTTTTCAGTCCATTTTCGGGGTGCTGCTGGCTCTTCTCGGACTCGAGATGGTTTTTGCTTTTCTCGGTGAGCTCGACGCTTTGTCGGCGACGTATCACATGCACGATGCTTTATGGCAGGTGCTTTTGCACAGCCCGAGCTCGATCTATGAACTCATCCCGGTCGCCTGTCTCATCGGCGTTCTCGTCGGCCTCGGGGTCCTCGCCAACAACTCCGAGCTGACGGTCATGCGTGCTGCCGGCATCTCGCCTTTGCGTATCGTCTCCTTCACTTTGTTGCCGGCGGTAGTCTTCGCCGGTGTCTGCCTGCTCCTGGCGCAGTACGTCATTCCGCAGACGGAACAACTGGCGCAGGTGCGCAAGACCCTGCTGCAAGGAGGTAGCGCCGCCAATCAGGGCTACTGGCATCGCGAGGGGCATAATTTTGTCCATATCGGTTTGGTACAGGGGCGCGGCGTTCTCGACTTTCTTGACTTCTATACCTATGACGCGCAAGGGCGTCTGATGCAGCGTGGAGCGGCACAATTTGCTACGTATTCGGAAAAAAACGGCTGGCAGCTCGGTCAATGGGTGGAGTGTGACGTTTCCCCCAGCGGTCAGGTCACCGTCCTCGCGCAGGCCAGCAAGCCCTGGGTCACCGCATTGATTCCAGGGTTTCTCGACATGGCAGCACGCGATCCTGAGGTTTTATCGCTGACCAGTCTGCATGCCTATGCCCGCTTTCTGGCGCTGGAAGGTCTGAGCGCTGAGGCTTATCAGCTCGAATTCTGGAAAAAAGTGATGCAGCCGGTGGCCACCTTGGTCATGGTGCTGCTCGCCGCTTCGATCATCTTCGGGCCACTGCGCTCGGTGACCATGGGCTTGCGCCTGGTGGCGGGGATTTTTATCGGCCTGGGCTTTCGCTATGGCCAGGACTTCTTCGGATTCGCCAGCCTCATCTATCATTTCAGTCCTTTCTGGGGGGCGGCGGTGCCAGCCATCCTGGCTGGTTTTTTGGGTATGATGGCCTTGCTAAAGATCTAAAGGCGTAAGCATGACGGACGCGACGACGATGCCGATAGGGACGGATGGCTGGGACAGTCTCGGTCACAGTGATACCGGTCTATGCCGACAGATCAACGAGGATGCACTGCTGGCGCGGCCTGAGGCTGGACTCTGGCTGGTCGCCGATGGCGTCGGTGGCGGCTGTGCGGGCGACCGTGCCAGCCAGGCCCTGGTCGAGCTTGGTCAGCAACTGCATATCTGTGCAGATCTTCTCGATCAGACCATGGAGCTCGAAGAAGCGGTACTCGAGCTCAATCGCCAGATGTGCCTCTATGCCGCTGAGCAGTGGGCGGGACGGGTGATGGCGACCACCCTGGTGGCGCTGCTGCTGCGCCCGGGGCGGGGGGTGTGCCTCTGGGCGGGGGACTCGCGCCTCTATCGCTGGCATGGCGGTGCGTTGCAGCGCATCAGTCATGATCACTCGATGTACCAGTCCTGTCTCGATGCAGGGCAGACGCCAGCAGAGATTCCCGCGCAATTGAAAAATCGCATCCTGCGTGCCGTCGGCGCTAAAGAACGCTTGACCCTGGATGCACAGGCCTTCATCAGCGATGTCGAGGATCGCTATCTTCTATGCAGCGATGGCGTGCATACGCTCATTGCCGACGCTGAGTTGCAATCGATCATGGCACAGTCGCCCGATCAGGCTGTCGCGCAGATCAAGGAACTCTGCCTGCAGCGTGGGGCGCCAGATAACTTCACTTACCTGCTGGTGACGCCGGCAGGCTTGGCCTGCAACGGCCTTGCTGATCGCAGTGACGCTGGCAGCACTGAGCTTTTGAGACCATAATGGCCCTACTCCTACGGACCGACCGAGGTCGCATGCGGCGCCTGAACGATCGCGATAGTCTCAGTCAGATCAATGCTTCCTTACGTGCCCTCGGCCTGCAGCATGAATCTGGCGACCTCGATACCGATGCTTATCTGACGACGCAGCGACAGCTGTTGGCGCAGGCGTTGCTCGAGTGCGATCCGAAGCAGCCAGCATCTGCCGCTGTTTCGGTCTGGGTGGCGCGCGGCGGAAAGTATCTGGCCATCCTCATGGTGGGGCTGACCCTGCTGGCCTTGATCAGCTTTTTTGTCAATTGATCCAGAGGTTGTGCCGCCACCGGCGTCAATAGACGCCGCCGTAAAGGTGACGATAGCGGCTGAGAACGCGTTGGACATAGTCCTGGGTTTCGCTGAAAGGCGGTATGCCGCCATACTTGACGACGTTCTGCTCACCGGCATTGTAAGCAGCGAGTGCCAGTTCAAGATTTTTGAAGCGCTGTATCAGATCGTGCAGATAGTGTGTGCCGCCGCGGATATTCTGGGCTGGATCAAAAGCGTCGACGACGTGGTAGCGGCGCGCTGTGGCGGGCATGAGCTGCATCAGGCCACGCGCACCGG
>JAKBFV010000083.1 GCA_021833365.1 Pseudomonadota bacterium
TAGCACGTGTGAACCACCTGATCCCTTCCCGAACTCAGTAGTGAAACCGCGTCGCGCCGATGGTAGTGTGGCCTTCAGCCATGCGAGAGTAGGTCATCGCCAAGTTTTATCCCAGAACGCCGTGAGGGCATAACCCTCGCGGCGTTCTTCTTTGCGCGCAAATATTCGAAGGCCATGGGCGTTGCGCGAAGCGTGAATCGAGTGCGAAGAGTCAAATTTTGATCATCAGTGTGGAGCTTGCGGCACTGGAGCGCAGTGCCTGATAGCCGCGATTTACTAATTTTTCGGAAAGTATAGTCACTATTTTCATGTTGTTGTGGTATAATCATCACATGAAATGTAAACGTCATTCAGATGGCCGAGCCATCGATCATCAATCGCTTCAAACCATGCGCCAGCAAGCGATTAAAGCTGTGGGCCAGGGTGAGTCGCCTGCACAGATTGCACGTGTATTAGGCATTAATGTTCGTTCCGTGTATCGCTGGATTGCCGCTTATGCTTCGGGGGGGGGCAAAACGCTCTTTTAGCACAACCGATTCCGGGACGTCCGGCAAAAATCACGGAGGACTAAATCCGTTGGTTAAGCCAGACATTGAAAGATCAGCCCCCCATGCAATTCAAGTTTGACTTTGCCCTGTGGACGCTCGGGCTGGTTGGGGAAGTGATCAAACACCAGTTTGGCAAATCACTGGCTTTGAGTTCACTCAGTCGTTTGATGCGGATTATGGGTTTCACGGTTCAAAAGCCCCTGTATCGTGCTTGGCAGCAGGATGATTGCATGGTGAAAGTCTGGATGGCAGAGACTTACCCGTCGATTCAGGCACAAGCCAAGGCCGAAGGCGCTGAGATTTACTTTGCCGATGAATCGGGCATGCGCTCGGATCATCATGCAGGAACAACGTGGGCGCCTCAGGGAGAAACACCGATTGTTTCTGCCACAGGGCGAAGGTATTCCATCAACATGCTGTCCGCGATCAATGCACGGGGACATCTGCGTTTTATGATTCATGATGGAACCGTAGACGCATCGGTCTTCAAGGAGTTTTTGCGCCGGCTGATGGTCGGTGCAGAACGACCCATTTATTTGATTGTTGATGGTCATCCCATTCACAAGTCAAAACTTGTGCGTGACTATGTTGAATCACTGCAAGGCAAACTGATGCTGTTTTTCTTGCCACCTTATTCACCCGAACTTAATCCCGATGAGCAGGTTTGGGGCAATATCAAATCAAGGGTGGGGAGAAAAGTCATCCAGAATAAAGAGCAGATGCGCGCCTTATTGACAGCAGCGCTTAGACGACTGCAGAGAAATCCTGATATTGTCCAGGGATTCTTTTTTCACCCCGAATGCAGATATGCTCTTTAGTGACTTTACTTTCAGTAGGCTTAGTATCAACTCGATGCTCGGCGTGCTGTTGATGCCGGCTTCTGGAAAGAGTGCACGCAAGCAATGATGGAGGGCGGAAGATGAAAGGCGCTGCTGCTGCAAGGGAGATGCGATATGCGCAGATCATGGTGGTCGTTGCTTTTTCTCTGCTCCTCTTTGCCTTGTTGCGTTTTGTGGTTTTTCATAGCACTTTCTTTTATGATGACCTGGATGCTTTTTTAGCGATCAAGAGGCTGCCTTTGGCGCGGTTTTTGGTTTTGCCCATCGATGTTCATTTTGTCCCTCTGCAGCGCTTTTTCAGTTATCTGGTGCTCAAGATAGATCCGCTTGATTTTACCCTTGCGGTCGGCGTCATGGCGATTTTTCAGATACTCGCGGTGCTGCTGCTTTACCTGCTCATGCAGGAGATCTATGCGACGCCCTATAACTTACTAGTGGTTGGCGTCTATGCCGTGCAACATTTTTTGTTGCCGGTCTTGTCCTGGTGGAGTGCGGGCATGCATCGTCTGCCTTATCTTTTTCTGGCAATCTCGAGCATGTATTTCTATGCGCGCTGGCGCAGCACGGGGAGATGGTTTTTTTTGTCACTGTCTACACTCTCGTTTATCCTCGCTTTTGGATTTTACGAGAAGGCGGTCTTGATACCCTGTTATCTCGCTGGTTTTGAATTGATGCGCTTTGAGGGCAAGCGGGATCAGTATTTCCGTGTCAATGTGGGCTACTTGGTTGCTATGCTGGGCATGTCTATGCTCTATGTTCTGTGGTATCTGTTGTTGTCACCGGTTCTGCATTTTTCAGGGCATATGAGTGTGATCATGGCTTTGCTGATGCTGAAGCTGCAGTTCATTCATTTGGTTGCGCAACTTCTTCTTCTCAGAGAGTCGCTACATGGTTTTTTGCCGATCGTCGCGGCAACGTTGGTTTTCTTGGTGCTGCTTTTTGTGAGTCTGCGCAAGAGCAGGATGGCGCTTTATATTGGGGTCGGTGTTTTTTGGCTGTTTTTGAACTTTGCGGTGATCGATTTTCAGTCGCGCTCACAGGTTTTTGGTCTTTTTATGGCGCTCACGCCGCGCTATTTTTACGAATCATTTTTTCTGCTTTGCATCGTTGCTGCTTTCATCTTCAGGGCACTTGCGGTGACGACCAACAATCATCGAGAATTTATTTTTTGGGCGCTGATCGCTCTGCTCTATAGTGGTCTCGGTGAAGTCTTTGGTGAGCACGCTTATTTGTGTGGTTACAATGCCTCGGTGAATCTTGCACACGTCTATATGCACCGCGTCTACCATGAATTCGATGCCCTGCACGGCCGGCAGGTGACGGTTCTCGACACCAAGCTGCCGCGCACCGTTTTTGGCGTTTTCGTCGAGCAGCCGATCTTCATGTCGAAAATCCTGGTCATGCGGTATCAAAATATTAGTTTCACCCACTCACCTGCGGCTGCCGAGTATACCGTTGATGCGCAAGGCTATCTGATCCGTCTGCAGCGGCCGCGATCATGAGGCTGTGGGCGTCAGGCGACATAGAGCAGGATCGACAGGTATTGCAGGACACTGCCGGTGAGAACGAAGAGATGCCAAATGCCGTGGCTATGGCGGAGGCGATCATCGAGGACGTAGAAGACGATGCCGAGGGTGTAGGCCAAACCGCCGCTGGCGAGCAGGAGCATGCCGTCAGGGTTTAGGGCCCGTTCCAGCGGGTGTAAGGCGACGATGACCATCCACCCCATGACGACATAGATGACCAGGGAGAGCAGGCGCTGCCCCTGCCCGAAAAAGAACTCCTGGACGATGCCGAGCAGCGCCAGTCCCCAGTTGCAAAAGAAAATCGCCCATCCCCAGGGGCCATGCAGGGTGACCAGGGTGAAGGGGGTATAGGTGCCGGCGATGAGCAGGTAGATGGCGGTGTGGTCGAGACGCTGGAAGACCTGCTTGGCGCGCCCGCGCAGGCTATGGTAGAGGGTCGAGAAGGTATAGAGCAGCACCAGGGTGGCGGCGTAAGCGGCAAAGGCGGCGATATGCCAGCCGTCGTGATGCAGACAGGCAACGGCGAGCAAGGCGCCACTGCCGATCAGACTGAGGACGGTGCCGACCAGGTGGGTGATGCTGTTGAGTCGCTCGCCCTGGTACATGGATGCGTGTGCTCAGGGGTTATAGGGATTGGCGGTGTTGGGAATGTCGAGCAGATAGTGTTTCTTCTTTTGCGGGTCGCTCCAGAAGGCATTGGGGGGCAGGGGATTGCCACTTGCCGCCATACATTGCTCATAGGCCATGTCGTAACGGAATTGCTGCTTGTGCAAGCTCTGTGGCAGCGGAGGTGTGGCCAGAATCTGGCTGGCATATACGCGACAGGTATGGTCTTCCTCGGCGAAGGCTGCCTTGGATTTGCCGTCGGCAGGATAGAGGATGATGCTGGGACCGTGCACGACCTGTGTGCAGCCGACAAGTTGCAGGAGGGCGGCGGCGAGGCCAAGGCGCAAGCTCAAGCTAAGGCGGTGCATGGTGTCGACGGCTCCAAAAATTTCGACTTCAGTATGAGGGTGTGGCGGGGCGATCGCAAGTCGCCGCTGTGGGATGGGCAAGCAGATCAGCTCTCCCTTACAATAGGGGCGGCTTGCGTTGGATGGAACTATGAACCTCGTTCTGCAGGAAGGCGTCAATGGCCTCGTGCAAGGCAGTGTCTATGCCTTGATCGCGCTCGGCTACACCATGGTCTACGGTATCGTCGGCCTCATCAATTTCGCGCATGGCGACATCGTCATGATCGGCGCTCTCAGCGCCGCCAGTCTGCTGGCGGCCCTGCTCGGCCTGCATCTGCCGTGGTGGGGAGCCTGGGCGCTGGCGGCCACAGGGGCGATGCTTCTTTGCATGGCGCTAGGCTGGAGCATCGAGCGACTGGCTTATCGGCCCTTGCGACGCGCGCCCCGGCTGGCGCCTCTGATCACCGCCATCGGCGTCTCCATCTTACTGCAGAATATCGCTCTGCTTCTGTGGGGGCGGGGTTTTATCGCTTTGCCAGAGTCATTCAGCAATCAGCCCTGGCTGCTGGGGGCGGTGCGCATCACGCCGGTGCAAGTGGCCATCCTCGGGCTTTGTGCCGTGCTCATGCTGGGCTTGCTGATCCTCGTGCAGCGCAGTGCTCTTGGGCGCAGCATGCGTGCTGTCGCACAGAATGCCGATGCTGCACGCCTCATGGGCATCGACGTCGATCGCACCATCGCCCGTGCTTTTGTGATCGGCTCGGCGCTGGCCGCCGTCGCCGGTCTGATGCTGCTCGCCGACTATGGCCAGGGTGATGCCGCGATGGGGTTTCGCTGGGGGCTCAAGGCCTTCTCTGCTGCCGTGCTCGGTGGTATCGGTAATATCGGCGGCGCTGTTTTAGGCGGCATTCTGCTCGGTCTCATCGAGAGTTTTGGCGCAGCCTACCTGGGGACCTGGACGGGGGGTGTGCTCGGCAGTCAGTATGAGGACGTCTTCGCCTTCATGATGCTCATCGCGGTTCTGGTGCTACGCCCTTCCGGTTTGCTCGGCCGGCCGGCTGTGGAGCGGGCATGAAGTCGGGAATGCGAACCACCTTTCTGGCGCTGATGCTGCTGAGCTTGCCCCTTGCGGTGGCGGCGTTGTGGGGGCCGGCCTGGGTGCGGCACCTCGACTTTGCCCTGCTATACGCCATGCTGGCTTTGGGATTGAACGTCGTCGTCGGTTTCGCCGGTCTGCTCGATCTCGGCTACATCGCGTTTTACGCGGTCGGCGCTTATACCTATGCGCTGCTCTCCTCACCACAGTTAGGCTGGCATGAACCCAGTCTTGTCGCGCTGGCCCTCTGTCCCCTGCTGGCGGCCTTGGCGGGGCTGGTGCTCGGTGCGCCGACCTTGAAGTTGCGCGGCGACTATCTGGCCATCGTCACCCTCGGTTTTGGCGAGATCGTGCGGCTCTTTTTGAACAATCTCGATCAGCCGATCAATCTCACCAACGGGCCACAGGGCATCAGCATGATCGATGCCCTGCACTGGGGCAGCTGGCAGGCGAGCGCCGGTGTCAACATCGGTGCCTGGTACCTCGATGCCGCGACCACGTTCTATTTTATCGCCTTGGCTGTGCTCGTAGGTATGGCGGCGCTGACCTGGCGATTGCAGCATTCGCACATCGGCCGTGCCTGGGTGGCTCTGCGTGAAGATGAACTGGCGGCGGCGGCCATGGGTGTGCCGCGGCGCAACACCAAACTCCTGGCCTTCGCTCTCGGCGCCAGCCTGGGCGGACTGGCGGGTGGTCTGTTCGCCGCTTTCCAGGGATTCGTCAGTCCGGAGAGTTTTTCGCTGATGGAATCGATCATGGTGCTGTGCATGGTGGTGCTCGGCGGCATGGGGCACATCGCCGGGGTCATCACCGGCGCCATTCTCCTCACCCTGGTACCGGAAATGCTGCGCAGCCTGACGCCTTATCTGGGCATCGGCATCGCGCCGGAGAATCTGCGTATGCTCGTTTTTGGCGCCGCCCTCGTACTGATGATGATTCTGCGGCCACAGGGTTTGTGGCCATCCCCGCTGCGTGCGCGCGAGTGGCGGCATGACTGATCTTCTACAGCTGCGTGCGATCGACAAACACTTCGGCGGTATCCAGGCTCTGCGCAGCGTCAGCATGAGTGTGCCGCGCGGCAGCCTCTATGGCATGATCGGTCCCAATGGCGCTGGCAAGACGACCTTGTTCAATGTCATCACCGGTTTTTATCGCGCCGATGCCGGAGAAATGCAGCTCGCTGGCGAGGACGTGCCGACCGCGCTCGCTCCAGAAGAGCGGGTGGCGCTGGGTATCGCCAGGACTTTTCAAAACATCCGTCTTTTTGCGCAGATGAGTGTGCTCGACAATGTCCTCATCGGTCGCCATCGGCATGTGCGCAGCGGTCTGCTCGCGGCCGTGCTGCGCACCGCTGCCTGGCGCGCCGATGAAAGTCGCCAGCGCCAGGTGGCCATGCACTGTCTGCAGCGTGTCGGTCTGGCCGAACGCGCTGCTGATGTCGCGGCAGCGCTGTCCTATGGCGAGCAACGCCGCCTCGAAATCGCCCGTGCCCTGGCCACCGAGCCTTGCCTGCTGGCGCTCGATGAGCCGGCTGCCGGCATGAACGACGCAGAGCGCGCCAGCCTCGCCGAGCTCCTGCTCGCGCTGCGCGCCGATGGTCTGACCCTGCTGCTGATCGAGCATGACATGCCGCTGATCATGCAGCTGTGTGATCGTGTGCTGGCCCTCGATTTCGGCGAAGTGGTCATCGAAGCGGATCCGCAGAGCGTACGTCGTCATCCGCGGGTCATCGCCGCTTACCTGGGAGAGGACGCATGAGCCTGCTGCACATCCAGGATCTGCAGGTGCACTACGGTGGCATCGCCGCCCTGCGTGGTGTTTCCCTGCAGGTGCAGGCGGGCGAAACCGTCGCCGTCATCGGTGCCAATGGCGCCGGCAAGAGCTCGCTGCTCAAAGCCATCGCGCGCCTGATCCCAGCGCAGGGGAAGATGAATTTTCGCGGCCAGGATCTGCGCTCTTTTTCCGCCCATCAGCTGAAGGCCCAGGGCCTGGCGCTGGTGCCGGAAGGGCGCGCCATCTTTGCCGACATGAGCGTCGCCGAGAACCTGCAGCTCGGTGCACATGGCCGCCAGGACGCGCTGGCCGTGGCCGCCGACATGGACGCACTCTGCCAGCGCTTGCCACGTCTGCGTGAGCGCTGGCGGCAGCGCGCCGGTACGCTTTCCGGTGGCGAGCAGCAGATGCTGGCCATGGCGCGCGCCCTGCTCGGGCGGCCGCAGCTCCTGTTGCTCGATGAGCCGTCGATGGGGTTGGCACCGATCATGGTGCAGCAGATCTATAGCATGATCGCGGAAGTACAAAACCAGGGGGTGGCCATCCTGCTCGTCGAGCAGGCGGCACGCCGCGCCCTGCAGATCTGTGCGCACGCCCTGGTGCTCGAGCAGGGGCGGGTGGTTCTGGCGGGGCCAGGGCACGAGCTCGCTGGCGACGAGCGCTTACGGCGTGTCTACCTCGGCGGGGACTGATCTGCGCGCGACCTGCGTGTTATCATGGCGGGCCTATTTTCGAGCAACAGGAGCTGCGCATGGACAGGGCCTCGCTACGCGTCGGTGTCATCGGTCTCGGCTATGTCGGCTTGCCCCTGGCACTGGCTTTTGGTCGCGTCATCGAGACGCTGGGCTTTGATATCCATGAGAAAAAACTCGCTGCCTATCGTCGTGGCATCGATCCTACGGGGGAGATGAGCCCGGCTCAGATGGGGGCGGCCGAGAAGTTGCGTTACAGCAGTGATCCCGCCGCTCTGGCCGACTGCGATTTCCTGGTGGTGGCGGTGCCGACGCCGGTCGATGCGGCGCGAAAACCGGATCTGACGCCGGTCATCCGCGCCAGCGAGAGCATCGCCCCCTTTCTCAAGGCCGGGGTCGTCGTCATCTATGAATCGACGGTCTATCCCGGGGTCACCGAGGAAGTCTGCGTGCCGGTGCTCGAACGCATGTCCGGCAAACGCCGTGGTCGCGATTTTTTCATGGGCTATTCGCCGGAGCGCATCAATCCCGGTGATCATGAGCATCGACTGGAGAATATCGTCAAGGTGGTGGCTGGCGAAGACGCTGCCACCCTCGACAAGGTGGCCTGGCTCTATGCTCAGATCATTACGGCCGGTGTCTATCGGGCTTCTTCGATCCGGGTCGCCGAAGCGGCCAAGGTGATCGAGAACACCCAGCGCGACGTCAACATCGCCCTGATCAATGAGCTCGCCCTGATCTTCCATCGCCTCGGTATCGACACGCGCGAAGTCCTCGATGCGGCGGCGACGAAGTGGAATTTTCTGCGTTTTTCACCGGGTCTGGTCGGAGGTCACTGCATCGGCGTCGATCCCTATTATCTGACCTACAAGGCGCAGGAACTCGGCTATCACCCCGAGGTCATTCTCGCCGGCCGGCGGATCAACGATGGCATGGGCGCTTATATCGCCGAGCATACGGTGAAGAAGATCATTCAGGCCGGCCTGCCGGTCAAGAATGCGCGTATTCTGGTCATGGGCTTTACCTTCAAGGAGAACTGTGCCGACACGCGCAATACCCGGGTCGTCGATATCGTCACCGAACTGCGTGACTATGGCGCCGAGGTGGTCATCTGGGATCCGGTGGCTGATCCGCAGGAAGTGCAGCACGAATATGGACTCACACTGAGTGACTGGCAGGCAGAGGGAGAGTATGTGGCGGTGGTGGCGGCGGTGGCGCATGCACAGGTCTGTGCCATCGATCTGTCGGCTTTGGCGCGCTGCTGCCGGCCGGGAGCGATTTTTATGGATGTGAAGGCAGTCTTTGATCGACAGGCCTTGAGTGCGGTGGGCATGGGAGTGTGGCGGCTATGAAAATTCTGGTGACGGGAGCGGCGGGCTTCATCGGTTCGCAACTGGCTTTGCGCCTTCTCGCGCGCGGCGATGAAGTGGTCGGCCTCGACAATATGAACGACTACTATGACGTGTCGCTCAAGCAGGCGCGTCTCGATCGCCTTTTGCCGCACGCCGGCTTTCGTTTCGTGCGTGCCGACATCGCTGATCGTGCCGCTATGGCTGATCTCTTTGCGCGCGAGAACTTTGCCAAGGTGGTCAATCTCGCCGCTCAGGCCGGGGTGCGTTATTCCTTGCAGAATCCGCATGCCTACGTCGACAGCAATATCGTCGGCTTCGTCAATCTTCTCGAGGGTTGTCGCCATCACGGTGTGCAGCACTTCGTCTATGCCTCGAGCAGTTCGGTCTACGGTGCCAATGAGAATCTGCCGTTCTCGGTGCACGACAACGTCGATCATCCCCTGTCGCTGTATGCTGCGAGTAAAAAAGCCAATGAACTGATGGCGCACACCTATAGCCATCTCTATGCCCTACCGACGACGGGGCTGCGTTTTTTTACCGTCTATGGTCCCTGGGGGCGACCGGACATGGCCCTGTTCCTGTTCACCAAAGCCATCCTCGCCGGTGAACCGATCGACGTCTTCAACCATGGCCGGCATCGCCGTGACTTCACCTACATCGATGACATCGTCGAGGGCATCATGCGCGTTCTCGATCATGTCGCTGCTGCCAATCCGTCCTGGTCAGGCCAGCATCCAGACCCGGCGACTTCGCGCGCACCCTGGCGGGTTTACAATATTGGTCATCACCAGCCGGTTGAATTGATGCACTATATCCGCCTGATCGAGCAGGCTGTCGGGCGTCAAGCCAGCCTGCGACTTCTGCCTCTGCAACCGGGTGATGTTCCTGATACACACGCCGATGTGCAGGCCCTCATGGATGATGTGGGGTACGCCCCGGCGACCCCGGTGGAAGAAGGAGTACAGCGTTTTGTCGACTGGTACCGCGCTTACTATGGTGTCTGAGTCACCCATTCTGGCCTTGCAGCAGGAACGTCAGCGCCTGGCACGCTTTTCCCTGCGTGAAGCTCTGCAGCAGGATCCGCAGCGGGTGCAGCGTTACGCCCTGCAGGTCGGCGATCTTTATGCTGACTTTTCCCGTCATCTCATCGATGACGCCGTCCTGCAGCAACTCGAGGCGCACGGTCGCCGTGTTGGCATGGCGCAAGCCCTCGATGATCTGCAGGCGGGGCGTCAGGTCAATCCCTCCGAGAAGCAGGCGGCGCATCATCTCGCCTTGCGCGACCTGAGTGCGGTGACGGCGGATGCCGGCGCGCGCGGCGCCATCGAGGCGCAGCGACGGCAACTCTTTCACTTTCTCGCCGCTTTGCGGTGCGGTGATCTCCGTGGCGCCCGTGGCACCCGCATCGATACGTTGATCAATATCGGCGTCGGCGGCTCCGATCTCGGTGCTGCCATGGCTGTCGAGGCCTTGCAGGGCGTCGCTGAGAGCGCTTTCAAGGTGCATTTTGTCAGTTCCATCGACGGCATCGCCATCCATGAGCTGCTGGCGCGCATCGATCTCGACCGCAGCCTGTTCGTCATGGCCTCGAAGTCCTTCACCACGGTCGATGCCTGGGCCAATCTGCAGACCGTGCGTGAGGCCATGGCGGTGCGCGGCTATGGCGACGAGGAGTGCCGCCGCCATATCGCTGGTATTTCCGCCTATCCTGAGCGGATGCGCGCGGCCGGCATCGCGGAAGACCTGCAGCTAGAGATTCTGCCGACCATCGG
>JAKBFV010000084.1 GCA_021833365.1 Pseudomonadota bacterium
CGCAAATCCAGGTCAGCAGCAGCGGCCAGGTGACATCGACCGACGGCATGGTCAGCGGCCAGATCCAGGGGCATTTCCTGCAGATGACCCTGACCGATGGCAGCGGCCAGTCTTATACCATCGGCGGGCACCTAGCGACCCTGCCGAGCGCCGAGGTAAATGGTTCGGCGGTGGTCTATTCCCTGCGCAGCGGCGGTAGCAGCCAAAGCACCAATCAAGCGGCGCGTTTTGATGCCGTTCTGGTGCCGGTGGGAGCCACGCCCTTGTGGACGGGACTGAACAATAGCAGTGATTTAGGCGTCGACTGCAGCAGCGGTTTTGGTGTGCGCATGATGACCATGGGGCCGACCATCGGCGGTATCTCCGCCGGTGTCTGCGTGCAGACGGCGACGACGGGTCTTACTTTGACGCCGGCGGCTGGAGGTCTCAGCAATCAGGACGATAGTCTGTTGTCGCTGCCGACCTCGCTGAGTTCGCTGTTCACATCGATACAGTTGTCAGAAGTATTGCTGCCCGGGGCGACGGTCTCGACGACACCGTTCATTCTCAGCGCGCAGTCGACGCTGACCACCCCAGCGCTCACCGGTCAGGGCGTGCTCTACTACGTCATGGGCGCGGATGATGTGCTGTTTCAGGTCAGCACGGCGACGATCTCGTTCAACGGCTCTCTGCTGGTCAGCGATCACAATCTCGGCGATCTCATCGACCCCTAGATGCGACCACCTGCCGGTCATACAAGGCATGGCCGGCAGGTTTTCAGCCTGTTTCCTTCTCTGCCAGGGCCGCTGTCATCTCGACGTCGTCGATACGGGTGAGCTGGGTGATGGTGTGGCGGATGCCGGCATCGAGGATGGCCTGCGCCTCTGCCGCCACCTGCGTCAGGCGACTGTCAAAGCTCAGGCGTTGCTGCTCATCGAGGGTGATGAGCTGCATGCGCAGCATGGTGACGATGAAGTTGCGGAACAAGGTCTTGTCGAAAAATTCCGGGGCATTGAACTCGTGCAGGATCGACAGCTTCTGCGCCAGCAAGGAGCAGAGATCCTCGAGCTGTTTTTGCGTCACACTGCCGGAGCCCATATGGCCGAGCAGGGCAACGGTCATGAAGTAGCGCTCGAGGTTGGGATTGACGGCGGCGCTCAGCACCGCCATGCGCTCATATTCGGCGCTGTGTAGATGTGGGAGCGCGACCGCCTCCGCTTCCGCCTCGGCGCAGAGCAGACCCTGGCCGATCAGAACGTCGATATGGCGTTGCACGACCTGCGGAATCTCGTCCTCACTCCAGCGCATGAAGAGCTCATTGCGCAGAAAAGGATAGATGCGCAGCACCATCTCGATGAGGGTGGTGCGCTGCATCTTGCGTCGGTGCTGCACAAAGCAGACGATGAGGGCGGGCAGAGTGAATAGGTGCAGGGTATTGTTACGGAAATAGGTGAGCAGAACAGCGCTTTCCTCGTGCAGATAGGCGATATCGCCGAGAGGGTGGCGTTTGCGCTGGATGACTTTCAGTCGTTCGCCATAGGCGATGATCTCGCCACCTTTTAATGGCGTGACGCTGACGTAAGCGCTGTAGGGGGCGAGCGCGAGTAGATCTTTATAGAGATCGATCTGTTGCGCCAGCGCCTCCATATCCATGGCATTTTTCGGTGTCGACAGCAGGGCGAGGGCGATCAGGTTCATCGGATTGACGACGGCGGTGGCATTGATGCGGGTGGCGATCTCGCGTGCCAGCTTGTTGACGACGTCATGGATCCAGGGCGCCTGCATGTCGTCCAGGGTGCGCCAGTCCGGCTGCTCCTGGTCGAGAATCTGTTGCAGGTGCAGGGGTTCGCCGAAGCTGAGGTGAACCTTGCCAAAGGTCTTTTTCAGACGGCGCACGGATTGCAAGACGCCGATCAGGGACTCTTTGCGCTTGGGCTGGCCGAGTAATTCGCCGACATAGGTGCGCCCCTCCATGAGCTTCTCGTAGCCGATATAGGCGGGGACGAAGACCAGGGGGCGGTTGTGGTCGCGCAGATAACTGCGCAAGGTCATGGCGAGCATGCCCGGGCGGGGATTGAGCAGACGGCCGGTGCGCGAGCGCCCGCCTTCGATGAAGTATTCGATGGAGAAGCCCTTGCTCACCATCTGGTGCAGATATTCGGTGAATACTTCAGCGTACAGCTGATTGCCCTTGAAGGTGCGACGCAGAAAAAAAGCGCCGCCACGGCGCAGGATGGGGCCGATCACCGGCATGTCGAGGTTGGCGCCGGCGGCGATGTGCGGTGTCATCAGGCCGCGCTGAAAGATGACGTAGGACAGCAGCAGATAGTCGATGTGGCTGCGATGACAGGGCACATAGATGATCTCGTGATCCTGTGCCAGGTCGACGACTTGGTCGAGGTGCTGGACCTCGACGCCATCATAGAGACGCGTCCACAGCCAGGTCAGAAACAGCTCATAGAGGCGGATGATGGGATAACTGTAGTCGGCAGCGATCTCCTGAACATAATGACGTGCCTTGCGCTCGGCTTCATCGGCGCTGATCTTGCCCTGATCAGCGGTCGCGAGCATGCTTTTTTGCACGTCGTCAGCGCGCAGGATGGCGTTGACCAGCGTGCGTCGATGCGAAAGGTCGGGGCCGATGGCCATTTCGCGCTGGCGGCGAAAATGCACGCGCAGGATGCGCGACAATTTGCGCAGTGCCAAGTCACCATTTTCAGCGCTATCGGCGACTTCACGCAGGGAGATGGCTTCGCTGAAGCGCACCATGGTGTTGCGACCATGGATGAGGATGGCGATGAACTGCTTGAAGGCGCCGGGGGTCGCCCAGCTGTCGGCGAAGAGGATCTTGAGGATGGAGTTTTCCTTGTCCGGTGCGCGCCCCCACAAAATGGTCACCGGAACCAGCTGCACGTCGAGTTCGCGATGGTGTTGCACAGCTTCCATCAAGCGCAGCAGGCGCGGCGAATAGACAAAACGGTTTTGCCGCAGAGGGCCGGCATGATCGCCGCGCAGAAGAAAAAAGACGGCGCGTGATTCGTGCAGCCAGGCGCTCTGCATCGGCTTCATGGCGCGCGGCAAGAGAAGACTGCGGGTGACGGTGTCGACGACGAGGAGGTTGGAGAAAAAACGCGTCTGCAGCACATAGCAGACGGGTTTGCTGAAGTCGATGTTCAGCTCCTCGAGGTTGCGCGGAAAGACCATGGCGCGCACCCAGAGAAACAGCAGTTTGCGAGCCGCCCAGAAAAACAGATCACCGAGTTTGGAAAATGGGTGCATGGCGTGATGGCTATCGTCCGTGGAGAATCATTCTAGCAGATGGGCGTTCAGCGTGCCGGCAGGTGCGCGGTGATGAAAGTGGCGATGGCATCGACGGCGCGATCCGCTTCCGGCAGCCACCGGCAAAAAAGCTGAAACACATGCATCATACCTGGCCAGATCTGGCGTTCGACGACGACACCGGCGGCTTCGGCGCGGTCCGCCCATTGCAGGCCATCGTCGAGCAGGATCTCGCTGTCGCTGACCTGCAGCAGGGTCGCCGGCAAGCCGCGCATATCGCCGTAAAGAGGTGACAGGCCGGGGTCGTCGAGAGCGTGTGCGCGCGCATGATAACGCCCCAGTTGCGCCAGGCTGGCAGGGTCGAGCATGGCATCGAAAGGGGCGAGCAGACGCATCGATGCGCTCGTGCAGTACAGGTCGGTCCAGGGCGAGAGCAGCACCAGGGCGGCCGGCATGGGACGCCCCAGAGCGTGCAGCTGCAGGGCGCAGCTGAGCACCAGGTTGCCGCCAGCCGAGTCACCGGCGAGAATGATGCGAGCGGCGTCATAGCCTTGTGCGAGCAGGGCTTCGTAAGCGCCGACGGCATCGTCGCGCCAAGCTGGAAAACAGGCCTGCGGCGCCAGTCGATAATCGAGAGCGAGGACGCTGAGGCCGGTTTTGTGCGCCAGGCTCGCGGTCAGATCGCGGTGCGTCGCCGGCGACCCGATGATGAAGGCGCCGCCATGCAGATAGAGGATGACGGCGTCTGCACGCTGTCGGTGCGGTTGTAGCCATTCTCCGTGCAGGTCGCCGACCTGCCAGGTGCGTATATCGACGTGGCGTGGGCGGGGCAGAAAGGCGACCCAGCGTTCGAGTCGTTGCTGCGCGTTCAGCAGATCGACATCGCGCACCGCGACGCTGAGGAGGGGGCGAAGCAGGCGACGGACAGCCTGCTCGAACAAGCGGGCGCGTAGACTGGGCATGAACCGGACCTCCTCATCGTGGCGATCTTGTGAGCGTGGCAGGGGCGCTTGCACCGTGCCATGGCCCGGCGGGCCGCCCGCACCGCCGGACGGGCCAAGACTTAGTCGAGGCGGCGTAGCACCAGGGTGGCATTGGTGCCGCCAAAGCCGAAGCTGTTGCTCATGATCGTGCGTGGGCTCGCCTTGTCCTCGGTGTGACGCAGGATGGGCAGGCCTTCGGCGGCGGGATCGAGGGTGTCGATATGCGCCGATCCAGCGAGGAAGCCGTCGCGCATCATCAGCAGGCAGTAGATGAGCTCATGCACGCCAGCGGCACCGAGAGAGTGACCGGAAAGCGATTTCGTCGAACTCAGGGGGGGGCAGTGATCACCGAAGACCTCGCGCACGGCGCGCAATTCCGCCAGGTCACCGACGGGTGTGCTGGTGCCGTGGGTGTTGAGATAATCGATCGGCGTGTCGACGCCCTGCAGAGCCAGGCGCATGCAGCGGGCTGCGCCTTCGCCGCTCGGTGCGACCATGTCGTGGCCATCCGAAGTGGCGCCATAGCCGATCAGCTCGGCATAGATCGGCGCACCACGACGCAGGGCATGCTCATAGTCCTCGACGACGACGATGCCGCCGCCGCCGGCGATGACGAAGCCGTCGCGCTGCGCATCATAAGCGCGTGAGGCCACCTCGGGCCGGTCGTTGTACTTGCTCGACAAGGCGCCCATGGCGTCGAAGAGGCAGGCCATTTCCCAGGACTCCTCCTCGCCGCCACCGGCAAAGACGATGTCCTGTTTACCCATCTGAATCAGCTCCATGGCATTGCCGATGCAGTGGGCACTGGTGGCGCAGGCCGAGGCGATGGTGTAGCTGAGGCCGCGGATGTGCGCGGCCGTCGCCAGGCAGGCGGAGACCGTGCTGCTCATGGTGCGTGGCACGTAGTAGGGGCCCATCCGTTTGACCCCCTTGCTGCGGGCGATGTCGGTCGCTTCGGTATGATGGAAGCTCGACGCGCCACCTGAGCCGGCGATCAATCCG
Source organism: Pseudomonadota bacterium (assembly GCA_021833365.1). Classification (GTDB taxonomy): domain Bacteria; phylum Pseudomonadota; class Gammaproteobacteria; order Pseudomonadales; family Moraxellaceae; genus JAJZHK01. Next base: position 5,244 of record JAKBFV010000084.1, read on the forward strand.
GTACGCTCATGCGAGACCATGGACTCGGGCAGTTGTGCATCGGCGATGGCCTTTTGCAGGGCGACAGCGGCGTAGGCGGCGGCATCTCCCATGAAGCGCATGGCCTTGCGATCGATGTAGGCGCTGACGTCAATGTCGGGCCGGCCACTGACCTGGCTGCGCATGCCGGCTTCGGCGTAACGCGGATTGAAGCGCAGGCCACTGCGCTGCTCGCGCAGGGAGCGGGCGACGCTGTCAGCGTCATTGCCCAGGCAGGAAACGATGCCGAGACCGGTGATGACGACTCGTCTCATGAAAGATCCCTCTCTATCGCTATGCGATCAAAAATTGTCAGTGCGGGTGAACAGGCCGACGCGCAGATCCTGCGCCGTGTAAATTTCACGGCCATCGACGCTGATCGAACCATCGGCGATACCCATGACCAGCTTGCGTTCGATGACGCGTTTGAGATGCAGTTGATAGCTGACCTGGCGCGCTTCCGGCAGTACCTGGCCGGTGAACTTCACTTCGCCAGCACCGAGGGCGCGGCCGCGACCGGGATTGCCGCGCCAACCGAGGTAGAAGCCGAGCAGTTGCCAGAGCGCATCGAGACCCAGGCAGCCGGGCATCACCGGATCGGATTCAAAATGACACTGGAAAAACCAGAGGTCGGGGCGGATGTCGAGTTCGGCACGAATCTCGCCTTTGTCGTAGAGCCCACCTGAACAGGAAAGCAGGGTGATACGGTCCATCATCAACATCGGAGGCAGGGGCAGGCGTGCATTGCCAGGCCCAAAAAGTTCTCCACGTGCACACTGAATCAGTTCATCGTAACCATAAGACTGCTGTTTGCTCACACTGATATCCATGTTCGTCATCGGCCCTCTCGTTCGGCAGGGTATTGTAACGCGGCGCATATGACAATCCTGTCATCGCGGCGCGTGGCATTGTTTCCAAATATGTAATGCGGTCGTACGACCCCAGCTGGGGTACTGGCCCTGGCCTTGATCTGGGTCACAGGAGGCGGCGGCTTGCCGCAACTGTTCACCATACAGGCATGGACATTCACGGCGAGGGACGTATCATGGCCAGCGATAACGGCTGTGTGAGAGTGGGGTGGCGCATTGATCGTTCCTGAGTTGGGTCAGTTTGCTCTGGGTATGGCCCTGGTGGTCGCCCTGTTCCAGGCCTTGCTGCCGTGGTCGGGCTTGCGTCTCGGTCACGCCGGACTACAAGCCTGCGCGCGCTCGGCGGCATGGACCCAGGCGGCCCTGGTGGCGGCGTCTTTTCTAGCTCTCGAATATGCTTTCATCAACAATGACTTCACGCTCAGCTATGTGGTCGAGAACTCGAACACCCGCCTGCCTTTCTACTACAAGATCTCGGCGGTGTGGGGTGGGCATGAGGGCTCGCTTCTGCTGTGGGTGCTGGTGTTGTCCTTGTGGACGGCGGCGGTGGCGCTGTTTTCACGCTCCTTGCCGCGCCCTTTGCTGACCCGGGTGCTGGCGGTCATGGGGGCAGTGAGCGTCGCTTTCATCGCCTTCATTCTCAAGACCTCCAATCCGTTCAACCACGATCTGCCTTTCTTCCCGCCCGATGGCAACGATCTCAATCCGCTGTTGCAAGACCCCGGGCTGATCATGCATCCGCCGATGCTCTATATGGGCTACGTTGGATTCTCTGTGCCCTTCGCCTTCGCCATGGCTGGTCTGATCAGCGGCCGCCTCGATTCTGCCTGGGCACGCTGGTCGCGTCCCTGGGCGGTGGTCGCCTGGTGCTTCCTCACCCTCGGTATCGCGCTCGGTAGCTGGTGGTCCTACTATGTGCTCGGCTGGGGAGGGTGGTGGTTCTGGGATCCCGTCGAAAATGCTTCCTTCATGCCCTGGCTGGCGGGGACAGCTCTGCTGCATTCCCTGGCGGTGACCGAGAAGCGTGGTGTTTTCAAAGCATGGACGGTGCTGCTCGCTATTTTGACCTTCGCGCTCAGTGTGCTCGGCACCTTTCTCGTACGCTCGGGCGTCCTCACCTCGGTGCATGCTTTCGCCTCTGACCCTTCGCGCGGCATGTTCGTGCTCGGCATCCTGACCTTGATGGTCGGCGCCGCTCTCGTCCTGTTTGCCTGGCGGGCACCTTTGTTGGTGAGCGAGAGCCGCTACCTCCTGATGTCGCGCGAGACCTTCATTTTGGCCAATAACGTGCTGCTGGTGATCGCTTGTTGCGTCGTCTTTCTCGGTACCTTGTTTCCTCTCGTCAGCGCCGCCTTGCATGCCGGCAAGATCTCGGTCGGGCCGCCTTATTTCAATTTCGTCTTCCGTCCCCTGTGCGATGCCCTGCTCGTCTTTATGGCGGCAGGTAGCCTGCTGCACTGGAAACAGCAGTCCTTCGCGAAACTGTGGCAACAGCTCCGCCTTCCCGTGGTGGCGGCGCTGATCGCCCTGCCCATCGTGTTCTGGGCCGGTTGGCATACACTGGTAGCGCTCAGCCTGTTCCTCATTTTGATGGTGGCTTTCAGCATGCTTGCCGACATCTTGCGCAAGGTCGCCAAGTCGAAGCAGGGTGCCTGGTCCGGCTTCTGGCGATTGTCGCGCAGTTACCGCGGCATGCAGCTGGCACATCTCGGGTTTCTCGTCGCCCTGACCGGCATCGTTCTGACTTCGTATTACAGCGATGAGCACGATCTACGCATGCAGGTCGGTGAGCGTGTTCAGGTCGGTCCCTACAATTTTGAGTTTCATGACGTGAAGGCCGTACAGGGGCCCAACTACGACAGCCAGATCGCCGATTTCATCGTCCGCCAGCAGGATCGCGTCGTGCGTCATATGCAGCCGGAGAAGCGTGTCTATACCGTGCGCCAGCAGCCGATGGCCAAGGTCGCCCTGTCGCCGGGACTGATCCGCGATCTCTATATCGCCCTCGGTGACGCCGTCGGCGCCAAGGCCTGGGCAGTGCGCATCTATTACAAGCCTTTTGTGCGTTGGATCTGGCTGGGTGCCTTGCTGATGGCCGCCGGCGGTGTGCTGGTGATCCGCGATCCGCGCTATCGCCTGCGCGACCGCACCGGCGCGGTGAGCGAATGAAGGAGTCGTGGCGATGAGAAAGCTGATCTTTATTCTGCCTTTGCTGCTGTTCGTGGCGGCCATGGTCTTTTTGGCGCGACAGAATGGGCGTAATCCTGACGTCGACACTTTTTCCCTGCTCAATCAGCCCTTGCCGAACTTCTCTCTGCCGGATCTGGCGCAGCCGCAACAGCGCGTATCGCCGGCAGCGTGGCGCGGGCACGCCTATCTCCTCAATATCTGGGCGACCTGGTGTACCGCCTGTGCCCAGGAGCATGCGCAACTGGTGCGCATGGCCGGTGAGCAGGTACCGATCTATGGCGTTCTTTACAAAGACCAGCGCAGCGCCGCTCTCGATGATCTGTCGCAGCACGGCAATCCTTACCGTCAGGTCGTCGACGATGCCGCTGGCGACTTCGGCGTCGATCTCGGTGTCACCGGCGCTCCTGAGACCCTGATCGTCGATGCCCAGGGCATTATCCGTTATCACATGGATGGCCCCATCGATGCACAGATCTGGCAGCAACGTTTGCGGCCTCTGCTGCAGCGCTGGAGTGCGCAGCCATGATCAGGAGCATCCTACTCTGTCTGCTGACAGGCTATGCCTGCTGGGTGGCAGCCAATATCGATGCTTACACCTTCTCATCGCCGCAGCAGGAGGCGCGCTTTCGGCATTTGACTGAAGAGCTGCGTTGCCCGCGCTGCCAGAATGAGTCCCTGGCCGGTTCCGATGCGCCGATCGCCCGTGACCTCAAGGACCGCACGTATCTGATGCTGCAGGAAGGCAAGAGCGATGCGCAGATCCGGCAATTTCTTATCGCCCGCTACGGTGATTTCGTCTCCTATCGCCCGCCCTTGCGACCGGGCACACTGATTTTGTGGTGGGGGCCCTGGGTTCTGCTGGTCAGCGTCGGTCTGCTCCTGTGGTCGCATATTCGGCGCAGGAATCGGCAAGTTGCACAGCCACTCGACGCCGCTGAACAGGCAAGGTTGCGGCAGCTGCTGTCTTCGACTTCGAACAGGAATTGATATGTTCTTTCTCGCTGTACTGATGCTCGCGCTGCTGTCGGCGCTCATGGTGACCTGGCCCTTGTGGCACTGGCGTAGCCAGGAGGTTCTCAGTGCCGTGCAACTCGATCGCTCTGTCTATGACGAGAGGCGCGCTGAGCTCGACAGTGATCTGCGTGCCGGCGATCTGAGTGCCGAGGAGCATGCTGCCCTCGTCGAGGAACTGGCGCGTACTCTCCTCGCCGATGAGCGCCGTGCTGATACGTCGACGCTCTCGCCGCATCGTCATGACAGAATCTGGGCGGTGGCGTTGTCGTTGGCACTCTTGTTGTCGGGTCTTGCCGTCTATGGCGTCTGGCTCTACGACCCGGCTCTCGGCGCCTGGTGGAAAGTCGAGGCACGGGTCGGTCCCGACGTCGATCGCGTCATCACCGGGCAGGCGCCGCAGAACAGCCAGAGCTACGGCTTGGCTGACTTCGTGCGTGTACTGCAGACGCGTGTCGCCGCTGATCCTGAGCGCGCCGATCTTTGGGCGGGTCTGGGCATGAGTTATGAGCAGATGCACGTCCCCGATGTCGCGGCTCTCGCCTTCGCGCATGCCAATCAGCTGCATCCTGGACAGGTGACGATCGAACTGGCTTTGGCGCGTGCACAGATGGAGGCAAATGATGGTCAGCTCGACATCCCGACGCGTGATCTGCTGCTGTCGCTGCTTCAGCAGTCGCCGACCTTGTTGCCGGCGCAGCTGATGCTGGCGGAAGGCTCTTACAATAGCGGTGATTATGCGCGCGCCGTGCCTTTGTATGACGCTGTGCTGGCAGCGCCTGACAGTGGACTCGATGCTGCTGATCGCTCCGCTCTGCTGATGCATCGCCAGGATGCCGCGACGCGTGCCCAGGCTGATCGCAACGCTGCGCGCCTGCAGTCGCGCCTCATCGTGACGCTCGATATTCCGGCGGCGGTGCGCGCCGCAGCGACGGGGGCGACCCTGTTCGTCTATGCGCAGGCTGAGCAGGGGCCACCCATGCCTCTGGCCGTGGCGCGCTTCCCTCTGGCAACGGCGCCGGCGCAGGTGCAGCTCGATGACGGCATGGCGATGATGCCGGCCTTGCGCCTGTCCAACTTCCCGCGTGTCAAGGTGTCAGCGCTGATCTCGCGTCGCGGTCAG
>JAKBFV010000085.1 GCA_021833365.1 Pseudomonadota bacterium
GATGGCCGTAAGCGTGCGCTGGTAAGACCCGTCCCTGCTGCCAGGAGGCGTCACGCCAGCGCTTGTCTTTAGGTGCCGCCTGCAGGCGCGAAAGGGCGGTGCGCGCAGCAGTTTCGTCTTCACGGCGCAGGATGATCAGGCGCAGCTCGCGACCGACACGATCGAGGCGACAGCGCACGCCGCTGGCCACCAGTTGATCACGCAGGAGTAGTGCCTCATGAACGTTGCTGGAACGATAGAGTTCGAACATCCGGTTAATCCCCCCGCACCGGTAGATTCTCGTCCAGGCTATGCAAGGCGAGGCGACGCGCATCCGGATGCAAGGGCCGCAGGAGTCGGCAATCGGCAAAAAACCGCGCGAAGTCACCCTGATCCCGCGCCAGCAGGCGGGAGAAGGCCGGCACCAAGTCATGATAGTCGGCCACCGTCACCAGACTGGCATTGTTCGTCGCCTTGACAAAGGCGGCATAGGCGTCGAGGCCGATGACACGCCGGCTCTGCTCGTCATAGGTCTTCTGCAAGGCCTGTAAAATCTGCGCTTTTGCGGCCGCCGGATCACTCACCGGTGGATCCTGCGCGTACAGATGCGCCAACTGCTGGCGCGTCTGCATCAACAGGTGGGTCAAGGTCTGCTGCGCCTGTTTTTGCTGCCGCCAGGCACTCAGATCGAGACCATAGGCCTGCGCGTAGCGCTCGACGCCAGCCTCCGCGACAGCGGTGGCGAAGCTCTCATTGAAACCCGTATCACCCTTGAAGAAGAGGCGCTGATGCGCCAGTTCATGAAAGATGAGTTCAGCAAGATCAGGCTCAGGCAGATCGAGAAAGCCATTGAGGACGGGATCACGAAACCAGCCCAGGGTGGAAAAGTCCTGCACCGGCGCGACATAGATGTCATAGCCATGCCGCGATAAGGCCAGGGCGTAACGGCGCGCGCGCGCCTCATCGAAAAATCCATGGTAGTCGAGGCAGCCGACCACCGGATAACACCAGCGTCGCGCTTGCAGACTGTAGGTGGGAGCTGCGATGACCGCCCAGGCGACATCGTGACGGCCGATATCGGCATAGGTGTCATACTGATGCGCCACCGGCAAGGCCAACTGCTGCCCGGCGAACTGGCGAATACGCTGGATGATCTCGAGACGCGCCCGTAAACGCGCGTCCAGCTTGGAGTCGGCGAGCAGTACCGGGATCGGCCGGCGTGCGCGCAAGACCTGCATCTCGCCGCGCACGCCCTGTTGATAGTAAGCCAGAGACTCGCACCCTGACAGCACCAAACTCAGAACCACCGCCCCTAGCCAAAGTCCGGCTCGTTCAAGTCCTGTTCGCACGCGCCAAGGCCTCCTCGTAGAACCATTTACGCCGCCCCCCGGTCAAACGCGCGGCCAGGCTCGCCGCCTGACTCACCGGCAAGTCCTGCAGGAGCACATCGAGCACGCGATGATGCTCAGCGACCGGTGTCGACACCTGGAGACAACCTTCGAGGACGAGCACGATCTCGCCGCGTCGCTGATCCTCATCTTCGCGCACACGCGCGCAAAGATCGGCCAAATCCATGCGCAAGACCGTCTCGAAGGTCTTGGTCAGCTCGCGGCAGAGAGTGATCGATCGCTGGCCGAGGACGGCGAGCATATCATCGAGGGTCTCCTGCAGGCGGTGCGGGGCTTCATAGAAAATGAGGCTGCGCCGTTCCGGTTCGAGTTCCTGCAAGCGGGCACGGCGCGCCGCCGACTTGGCGGGCAGAAAGCCTTCAAAAACGAAACGATCGCTGGCCTGCCCAGCGACACTGAGCGCCGCCATGGCCGCACTCGCTCCCGGCACCGTGCGCACCGGCAACTGGGCCGCATGCGCGGCACTGACCAGACGGAAACCCGGGTCGCTGATCAGCGGCGTGCCGGCATCGCTGATCAGCGCAAGACTGTCGCCGCCGTGCAGACGCGCGATGAGATGCTCGACCTGGGCCGCTTCATTGTGTTCATGCAGGGCGATCAGGGGGCGCTGAATAGAAAAATATTGTAAAAGCTGAGCGCTATGTCGTGTATCCTCGGCGGCGATGGCGGCCACCTCGGACAGAATGCGCAAGGCGCGTGCGCTGATGTCCCCGAGGTTGCCAATCGGGGTCGCCACAACATAAAGTACACCTGCCGTCATGCGTCTCACCTGATGCGCGGCGTGGTGTCTGAGCACCACGATATCAAGGTCACCGACGAGGAGGATAGCATGAGCGCGCGAGGCCAGACAGCCGGGAATGCCCTGCGCCTGCTACTGACCTGCGTCCTGCTCGCCGCCCCCGTCATGGCCAGGGCTTTCGATGCCGTCCTCCTGCCCGAACAGGGGCCCTGGGCGCGCGCTGGTGAAGATGTCCGTCTCGGCTTGATCGCCGCTTATCAGACGCAGGAAGCCGGCGTCGCCGACGCTCCCGAATTGCGCTTTTTTGACAGCTCGACGGGCGATATCCGCGCCCTCTACGATCAGGTCGTGGCCAGCGGTGCGACCCTGGTCATCGGCCCTATCGAAAAAGACAAGGTCGACGCCCTGCTCAGCGACCCGCACCGCCTGTCGGTCAAGACCCTGCTGCTCAATCGTTCGAGCCTGCCCGCACCGCCACAGAGCTGGCAGTTCTCCCTGTCACCGGAAGATGAGATTCCTGCCCTGGTCGCCGCCGCTCACCACGCCGGACTGCAGCGCGTGCTCATCCTGCACGATGACGACCCCAACGACAGTCAGCGCGCCGCACAATGGGCGCAGGCTTGGCGTACTCAGGATGGCGCCAGCGCGACAGAGGCAGTCATCCCCGAACGCCAGCCCCTGCTCAAGACTTTGAGCGCGCTGCTGTTCACGAGTAGCGAGCAAGCCACTGGTCATGGCCGGCATCGCCATCACCACCTCGTACTGACACCGCGCGACTTCGATGCCGTCTTCCTCGCCTGTGGCAGCCGCCATGGCAGTCAGATCCACCCCCTGCTCGTGCACTTACATCGCGACCTCCCCGTCTATGCCCTGTCGACGGCCATCGACCTGCAAGGCCGTATCGCGCAACGGCAGGATCTGCAGGGAGTGATCTATGCTGAACTGCCGGCCCTGCTGCAGGCACCCGCCGACCTGCGCCTGTTCACCGCCTTGCAGGCGACGCACAGCTCCGATCAGCGCCTCTTCGCTCTCGGCATGGACAGCTGGACCCTGGCACAAAAACTCGCTAGCGATACCCCGGGCTGGCCCCTGGCCGGCCATACCGGCAGCATCGATGATATCCAGGGCCAACTGCTGCGCCAGCCCAGTCTCAGCCGTATGGCCGCCGATGGCCCAGTCCACTGGGAGCAGCCATGAGCGACATGCTCGAACATGCAGCGATCTGGTTCGATCTTGCGAGTGAACGCATGCAGCACAGCTTTCTTGCCTGCGGCTCATCGCTCGTCGCGAGCGTCGAACTCATCGTCGATGCCATGGTACGCGGACACCGTGTCCTGGTCTGTGGTAATGGCGGCTCCTCCGCCAACGCCCAGGCCTTCGTCGCCATGATGATCCATCGCTATCAGCGTGAACGCCCGCCTTTGCCGGCACATCTGCTCACCCCCGATATTGCGACTTTCAGCGCCATCGTCGGCGAATCTTCTTTTGCTGACGTTTATGCACGCCCGGTACGCGCCTATGGACAGCGCGATGACGTTCTGCTCTGCATGTCGGCGACGGGACAGGCCATCAACATCCTGCAGGCGATCGACGCCGCCCATGACCGCGAGATGCGCGTCGTTGCTCTCACCGGCTATGAAGGCGATGACATCGCCCGCATGCTGCGCGAGACCGACATCCAGATACATCTGCCCTTTGATCGCCATGCCGCCATTCATACCGCCCATCACGCCATCCTGCACTGCATGGCGCATCTCATCGATGAACAACTCTTTGGAGTCGAAGATGAATAGATTTACTGCCACGCTGACTCTGCTCGCCACCGCCTTGAGCTTGAGCGCCTGCACCAGCCTACTCGCCACCGCCAGCGGCCCCGGCCCAGCGACACGCCCCACCTATGATCGCACCTTGAGCCAAAGTGTGGCCGACCTCGAGATCGAAAACAGCGCCAATATCGACATCTACAAGGCCGACTCGCGCTTTCGCGATGCCAATGTTCACGTCGTCAGCTTTTTCGGCACGGTCCTCCTCTACGGCCAGGTTCCCGCTCAGGATCTCAAGCCCATGGCCGAACACGTCGTCAATCAGATCAGCGGGGTGACGCACCTTTATGATCAACTCAAGGTCACCGGCAGCGACTACTACCTGGCACGTGCCAGCAATGGCGTCATCGCCGCACGCATCCGCTCACGCTTGATGTTCGCCGATGGCATTCCTTACGCGCGCATGAAGGTGGTGGTCGATGATGGCGACGTCTACATCATGGGCAAAATCAACCACAGCGAAGCCGAACACGCCGTCGATCTGATCAAGGATATCGGCGGCATCCATAAAATCATCAAGATCGTCGACTACGTCGATGACCAGACGAAGCCGGCGGCGGGCCACAACCAGCCGTGAGGCGACTTCAGGCAGCGACCATCTCGATCTGCCACTGCTCGGCATAGAGGCCGTAACTGCCTGGCAGGAGACTGGAGGCGATCTTGAGGGGATCGCCGCAGGCGTCGTGGGTCGCTTGGTCGAGACGGAGAAGCTGCGGCTTGGGAAAGCGGTTTTTCTCGGCATCGAGCAAGAGCAGAAGATTAGGCCGCAAGCGGCGTGCAGGGTTCTGTTCAGTGACGATACCGACCTCACCAGAACTCAGACGCACCAGGGTACCGGTCGGATAGACGCCGATCGCCTGTATGAACTCATCGACGAGACGCGCCTGAAAGGCTTTGTTGCGCAGTTCATAAAGACGCGACACCACCTCGACCGAGGTCAAGGCCAGACTATGCTGGCGTGGACTGGTCATGGCGTCATAGGTATCGACGATGCCGGCGATTTTGGCCATGGGACAGATCGCCGCTCCAGCGAGACCACGAGGATAACCCGATCCATCAAAGCGCTCGTGGTGCTGTGCCACCACCTTGAGCATGTCAGCATTCATGAAACTCAAGGACCCGAGGATATCCAGGCTGTGCTGAACATGCGTCTCGATCAACGCGCGCTCACCCGCCTCGAGGCGGGGTTTTTGCAGCAGACTCGCCGACAACCGCACCTTGCCGACATCCATGAGCAGCACCGACAGGGCCAGGCTGTCGAGGGCCATTTTGCTCAAACCGAGATGGCGCCCAAAAACGATGGCCCACAAACTGCTGCGTATGGCGTGTGCATAGCTATAACCATCGCGATCGCGCATACGCGCCAACCAGACCATGGCATCGGGATTACGAATCACCGAATCGACCATCCGTGAGGCCACTTCCGAGGCGCCCTGCAGATGATCGATACGACCATGGCGCATCTCGGTGAAGAGTTCGACGACGCGACGTTGCAGGTCATCAAAAACGATCTCACCGCTACGCACTTCCTCAGGCATGGAGACGAGGGTTGGGTAAATCGGCAGCTTCGAGCGCTTGAGCGCCGCCTCATGGCCGGCGAGCGGCTCGATGACGTTACGATCGCTGCGCTGTACATCGATGTAGACTTCGCGACAATATTTGCGCAGTGCCAGAATCTCTTCGTGGCTGCGGATATAAAACCCCTGCAGAGGAAATGGCGTCTCGATCCAGGACCGGTCCAGTCTGGAGACAAACATGCCAAGAGCGAGGTGCTCAACAGGCAATTTGCGCATTTCTAGGCTCATCATCCACCCCTGATGATCACTCATCGTGGAGAGTCAGTGGTATGTCAATACTATAACGCCAAAAAATCGTAAGTCACCGTTGGGCGCTGACAAATTCCCCAAAACATGAAGGGCTTCACAGCCTGCTTCACTTTTTCGCCGGTGGCCTGGGCAATTGTGCACGCAATTCATCGAGAACCGTCGTCAGCGCATCGAGGCGTGCGTGGATGGCGTCGATATCGCGTTGCGAGGGAATGCCGATGCGACCGAGGGTCGAAGCCAGACCATCATCGAGCACACGCTCGACGCGCCCTAGGGTGCCGGACGCCTTTTCGCGGACGCGATCGCGCACTTCTTCGACCATACCGGCCGCCTCGCGCGTACGGTTTTCGATCTCTTCACCGGCCTTGACCAGGGTGGCAAAAAAAGTTTCGGCATCCTCTTCACTGCGCGAGAAGGCGCCAAGGCCAGCCAGCCAGATCTGTTTCGTATACAGGCGCAGTTCGCCCGGCGAGCCGGTCCATTTGGGGCGCTGCCGCCCCTTGCGCGTCGTTTCCGTCATCGCTCACTCCTCAAGATAGAGGGCACAGTCTAATGCATCTGGCGAACACGGCAAACCGTTCACCGACCACCATAGAACCAGCTCCATAATGCCAGAAGCAGGGCGGGCAGCAGCATCAGCCAGGCATGCGAGGCCCCCAGGACCTGCCCCTGCAGACGCCGCCACCATTGCGGCGAGGGCGCCTGCCGCTGCAAGCGCGCCTGCACCCGTAGCTGCACATGTTTCAGCAGGGCACTTTCTTTCAGACAGGAGAGCAGCATGGGGCGCGCCAGGTGATGTGTGCGCTGGCGCAAGCGCTGTACACCAGCGGCACCGAGCAGCCGCACGAAGGCACGCGTTGTCATGGCATGCTGCAACAGAGCGTCGATATGACGCGCCAGGATGGCTTGGGCAAACTCTTCACCTTCGCCACTCGAAACGGCAGCGAGGATCGTACGCACCTGTAAAGACTCGAGCAGTGCCGCCTCGAGCTGATCGTCGAGACCAGGCGTCAACGGCAGATGCAGCCAGAGCGATTTCCCCGCCCACCAGGGTAGCAACAGACTGATGGGCAGGATGGCGATGCGTACTGCCGTCGATACACCGACCAGGAGCACGGATGCAAGGCCGAGACCGCAGATAGCCCAAAAAAAGATGAAAGCGCGATTGAGAGGAAAGAGGCGGGCGTACAGCTTACGGTCACACGCTTGTAAGGCACAGGCACGGGCAACGAGAACCGACAGGTCGACGTGGCGATCGAGTCCTTCGGCGAGTTCTTCGATCATGCTGTCGATCGTCGCCGGCAGATCCTCGCGCAAACGCTGCATCACCCGCTCGCGCGCCCAACGTGGCAGATTCTCCCAGAGCACGAGATCTTGCGGCGCCAGCGCCTGCTCGAGGATCCAGGGCAGCCTTTCCTGTGCGCGCCGCGCCAAATAAGCGGCAATCCACTCCGGCTGCATGGTTTCGAACCAGCTCGAAGCTCCACCGGCGAGCCGTTCACGCAGCCAAGTCACCATGCGTTCGTCACTGCGAACAAGCAGAAAACCCGCCCACGGCCACCATGCCCGCGCCCGCACTGGCGACAACAACAGCCAGCGGAACAGCACGCCGGAGGCGATCATCAGGAACGCCGGCAACAGCAATACCCCTGCCTGCGCTGGCGTACTCACGGTCACATCCTCACCCCCTCATCGCCATCTCGCGACGGCACGACTACAGTCATCATACGGTCATCTCAACGATTGTAGAAGCTCACCTCCCTGATCACACTGACCACATCGACCGCCAGCGCCGATTACGGCGGTCAAGACAGTCGCCTCAGGACACGGCATAATGGCGGACGATACCACGGACCGGCAATGACCTTGATGGCGGATTCCTCTGACGCGACGTTCGACGACCCACAGCACAGCCTGGGTCATTATATGACACTGGGCCTGCTGGAAACCCTGGTCAATGGATTGATCGGCCTCGACGCGCCCTCCATCACAGCGCTCGCCACCCTCGCCGGCACGGTCATCAAGCTCAAGATCCGCGACCCCTATCAAGTCATCTATCTGATCCTCGACAGCGACGGCATCGAGATCCGCGATGAATACCCGGGACGCGCCGATATTCGCATCAACTGCACCTTGTACGCCTTGGTGCGACGCGTACTGGGACTCCCGCATCCCGCCGGGCAATGGAAAATCTGGGGGCAGGATGAGCAGATCCGGGCGCTGAGCGAAATCGCTCAGCATTATGACCTGCGCACGGCGACGCGGCAGTGGCTGCGCCAGCACGTCAATGTCGGCGAGATCCTGCAGAAGATCCGCAATCGCGACAATTCCTGGTTGCAGGATCTGACGCCACTCCCCGGCCTCCTGCGCGACACCCTGCAGCAGATGCGTCAGATCAATGGCCATCTCGATCGCCAACAATCCCTGCTCGCCGAACAGATGCTCAGCTTGCGCCGCGAACGCCGCGACGACGCCCTGATCATGGCCTTGATGGTCATCCTGGTATCCTTATCCACCCTGCCCGCAACCCTGAGCACGCACGATCTGTTGCGTCTGCCGCTGTTCCTGCTGCTCCTCTATCTCATCTTGCGTCGTCGCCATGCCTGAAGCCACCACCTATACAGCACCTTCGGGCTCGGCTTATGATGAGCCTCGACCTAACCATGAGCCCCTACCATGATCACCATTGAAATCACCAATCTCGACGAAGTGGTCAAGGAGCATCGGGGCCCCCTGACCGCCCTCATCGGCAAACTGGTGACCGACGTCGAAGCCGAGGTCGAGAAGATGATCATCCAGGAACTGCAAAGCGAGTTTGAACGCCGCGGCATACGCTGCCAAATGGCGAGTATCGGTGGCATCAGCATCCGTCGTTTCGTGCAGCGCTGAGATCACCTTCATGCCTCGGCTCTTGCTCGCTCTGATGTGTCTCCTCATCGCCACTTTCGCCGCGGCCAGCTGGGCTGATGATGTCGACCATGACGACCTCAAAGCCCTGGCCATGCATGACAATGGCCGCAGTTTCTGTGCTCCGCCGCTGGCGACACTGGCCGACCTGCAGGCCGCCATCGATCGCTACAACCGCAGCCACCTCGATCTCATGGGATTGCTGACGCCGGATCAGACCCGCGACGCTCTGGCGCAAGCCTACCCCTGCCCCGCCCACCTCAAATCCGGCTTTCAGGCGATCACCCCGGAACAGCTCAACCATCTCATCCACCACGGCGAACAGGCCTTCAGCGTCACCCCGATCTTCCATCAGCTGCTGCTCATGCGCTGGCCGGCGACCTTTGCGCCACAAGCGCGCTATGAGCGCAGCGAGCATGGCGATTATCTGCGCATCTCCCTGCCGAGCGGTGCCAGCCTTGAACACTGGCAAGAGATGCTGACCATTACCGGCAGCGAGAATCAGGCGCGCATGCCCGCCCTGTCCCTGGAGAAACTCATCCAGTTCGGCATCCAGCAGGCCGCCAGCCAATGCGCTGGCAGCTTCAGTTCCAGCGCCCTGCCCCTCGAGCAAATCGCACAGGGGCAGATCTACGCCGCCGTACAGAGCTGTGGTCACAGCCCGGATGCGCCGCAAAACAGCGAGAGTTCTCTCATCCTCGCACTCAAAGGCAGCGATGACATCTACACCCTACGTTGGGATGAGCGCGGCCCCGCCTACGATACCGCGCATGCCATCGATACCCAGCTCTGGCTGCAGCGCCTGGCACAGTTGATGCCGGTTCGCCTGTGTCCTCTGACGCAAGAAAAGCCGCCTTATCCGAGCTGCCTGCAAACCTCGCCCTGAGCGACTATAGTTGAAAGCGTTGACAGCGACTGTGACTGACGAAACGTGGAGACGATGGCGTGCAGGATGCCCCTATGCTCGAGCCGGACGACGCGACCTTGCCGCGCCTGGCCGCCCTGATCAGCCCGCTGCTGCGCTCCCCCTGGGCACTCGTCGCTGATGACCCGGGCATGCCTCGGCAGCCTCTATGCGCTCATCCTGACTTTAGCGCTGATGCTCACCTGACCAGCACGGTCTTGCCCGGCACCGACTATCGCTTGTTGCACGCTGGCGACGACGACAGCGCCACCTTGACACTGCTCTGTGATCTGCTCGCTGCCTGGCTGCAACGCTGGCAGCAGAACTGGCTGACCCTGTACGAGTCCAGCCCACAAGCCATGCTCCTCATCGATGAGCGTCGTGAGCGTATTCTCGCCGCCAATCCGGCAGCGGCGAGCATGCTGCAGAGTACACCGGCGCTCCTGTGCGGCTTGCCCGCCCGAGTCATGCTACCCGGTCTGGCGCACTGTACCGATACCCCCGCGGCGCAGACCCTGGAGGTTTGCAGCGGCGACGGGCAATCTGCCGAATTGACCGCTTATCTCGCTCCAGCGCACACCATGGGCGCGGTCGGCCGCATCCTCTTTCTCGAGGATCCACGGCCTCTGCAGCACTGGCAGGAGCAGGCGCAC
>JAKBFV010000015.1 GCA_021833365.1 Pseudomonadota bacterium
CTTGACTTACCACTTGACGTAGTGATCCTCCCACAGACCAGGACTGCCTTGCAGGTGCCAGGACTGGCCGGCGATCTCGATGTCACCGGCATACTCACCCTGCCATTGCCGAAACCGGCTGTCGATCACGCCGGTATGCAGCAGCTCTTCATGCCGGGCATGCCCGCGAAAACTCAGATCGACGCCTTCGCCGCTGACCTGGCAATGCTCGCCTTGTCCGGCGATCCACACCGTTGTCAGCTTATGCAGGCGGCCATCGATCCAGGCAGCATTCTCGTTCTGACCGCTTTCGTTGACGCCGAGTGCGAGATTGAGTCCGATGCGGTGTTCGCCACTCCAGGTCGCCAGTGAGCACCACTGCCACTGCGTCTGCCGGCGCATGACGCCGAGACTGAGGTCATGGCTGGCGAGCAAGCGTTCATCGTCGAGACGGCGACCGCGCCAGCTCAGTTCGCCGCGCACCGGCAGTGCCGCGCGCTTGACCGTATACGTCCAGCCCGTCGCTCCGGCCGGCAGACAGAGAACCAGGGGCTCCTCCACCGCCAGCTGCAACTGCGCCTGCAGGGCCAACTGCGGCCAGTCGAGATGCAGGCGCCAGGGGGTCATCGTCGTATCGAGCTCGATGCATTCCGCTCGACCGCAGTACCGGCTAAGACCTTGCGCCTGCCGCGCCAAACGCAGATGCCGCGACCATGGCAAGCTACGCTGCGTCGCCGCGTGCGTCTCACCGCGCTTTCGATCGTGCACATAGACGAAGACCTGATGCGCGTAACCGAGGTCGACCAGGGCCAGGGCGATGATCACCTCGCCATGCGTAAGGCTGAGGAAGTGCCAGTGCTTGCAGCGCAGCGGCCGCAAAAAATTCGGCCAGTGACCACCCATCGGCCGCAGCAGACGCAGATCCGGCAAGGCATAGTCGGCCGGTTCCTCCCGCCACCAACCATAGTGCGGTCGTCCTTCGGTGTCGATCAGCCGTGCTGGCGGCGGACGTCTCTGCCACATCAGCGCGCCCTCCTCGCCATAAACATCCACCGCATCCACCGCGATGCACAGCGCATACTCCAGCCCTCCCGGCCTCGACCTGCCCTTCCCCGTCTCAGTCTAGTCACGGCAGCTGAACAGAACTTGACCTTGGCCTAGCTATTTTTGACTTTATACGCCAACTTCCCGGACGGTGATGGTGTGACGATGACACCATCCTTCTTCTGCGTTTTAATGGCGGCATCACGGAGGTCTCATGCCCATACGATGCTTGTTCTTGTCCCTGTTCGCCTGCCTCCTGTTCAGCCATGGCATCCGCAGCCAGGCGCTCGACTTTCAGCCGGCGACGCTCTTCCACGCCACCGCCGAGGGCCGTCGTTTCATCGATGACAGCGGCCTGCTCAGTGCCGAGGAGATCGCCAGCCCGACCTATCAGCGCCAGTTCCAGCCTCTGCATCATGACACCCTGCACGTCGGCTATCCGCGCTATGGCGTCTGGTGGCGCCTGCCCCTGCGCAACCCCGGCGCCAGCGACAGCGTCGCCGATCTCATCGTCGACAAGGCCAGCATCGCCAGCTTGCGCTGTTATGTAGCGGCGCCGCCACAGCCACCGCAGCTGCTCGCCAGCGCCGGTAGCGAGCATACGCCGGTGGCCGGCATGCTGCCTGGCCATGCCTACATCTTCCGCATTCCACTACCGGCACACGCCGAGCGTGTCGTCTATCTCTCTCTGCGCTCACAGCTCTCCCTCAATGCGCCCATCCTCGTCGCCGACGACTACACCGCCGGTCGCTGGCAGGCACAGCGCAGCCTCACCCTCGGACTCGCCTGGGGCGCCCTACTGACTCTGGTGCTGGTCAATCTCTTCGCCTACCTGCGCGCCCGCCAGGTCGCCAATCTCGACTACGCCGGCTTTCTCTGCTGCCTGCTGCTGTACTCTGCGAGCGCTGCCGGCTATCTCGGCCTCGAGGTGCTCGCCTATCCAGGCTGGCAGAATCATATCGAGCTCGCCAGCCTGCTCGTCCTGCTCATCCTCTCCCTGCGTTTTCTGCAGGACTATCTGCAGATCAAACGCTACCTGCCGATCGTGCACAACATCCTGACGCTCGAGCTCGGCATGCTCCTGCTCCTCGTCCTGAGCATGCCCGTCCTACCCATGCGCGCCCTCGCCCGCATGAGCGCCGAGGCCGCCCTCTTCGTCGCTCTGTCGACGCTGTTAGTAGCCGTCTTCGCCCTCATCCGCCGCTTGCCACAGGCGCGCGTCTATTTGTCGGCGACCTTGCCGATCGCCGCCCTGACCCTGTTCAGCAGCCTGTTCGCTCTCGGCGGCGCCGGTTTCAGTCTGCCGCTACTGCCCCTGCTCCTCGCCGCCGTGATTTTGCAGGGACTCATCCTCATCCTGCACATGGCCATGCGCGCCGGCCAGCTGCGCCGGCAAGTCGCCGAGATGAGCCAGACCCTGCAGCGTAGCGAGACTTCCTTGAATATGCGTACCCGTTTCATCAAGCACATCAGCCATGAAATGCGCACACCGATGAGCGGCATTCTCGGTATGACCGAACTCCTGCGCGATACGCCGCTGACGCCACGCCAACGTGAATACACCAACACCATCGACGACTCGACGCAGTCGCTGCTGCGCATCCTCAATGATCTGCTCGATTTCGCGACACGCGACAGCGACAGCTTCAGTCTGGTCGAGGAGCCGATCGAACTGAGCAGTCTGCTCGACGACTGTCTGGCGATCTTCCGCAACCTCGCCGAGGACAAGCAACTCGAACTCATCGGTGGCGTCGATCCACGTCTGCCGGCGCACGTCATCGGCGACCCGACGCGCCTGCGCCAGGTGATGACCAGCCTGTTGCGCAATGCCTTGCGCCACACCCAGCGTGGCGACATCGAGCTGCGCCTGCTGCCTGGGCAGGATCACTTCCTGCGCTGCGAAGTGCATGACACCGGCATCGGCATCCCGCAGGAACAGCTGCGCCAGATCTTCAGCGATCCGCTGTTCGAACTCGACGACCAGATCCTCGACACCCACCTCGGCCTCACCGTCTGCCGACAGCTCATCCATCGCATGGGTGGCCACATGGGCGCCGAGAGCACCGAGCGCGAGGGCAGCTGCATCTGGTTCGAGCTGCCGCTCAAGGTCGCTGCCCATCCGAATGAACCCGTGGCGGAGAACGGGACCCAGCTCGAAGGCTTGCGCTTGCTGGTGGTCGATGACAATCCGACCATGCTGCGCGTCATCGAGCAGCAGGCGAGCAGCTGGGGCATGAAGGTACGCTGCTGCGATCATGGCCAGCAGGCTCTCGCCCTGGCGCGCAACGCCGCCACCCTGGGCGAGCCTTTCGCCGTCATCGTGCTCGACCAGAACATGCCGGGGATGAGCGGGCTGCAGTTGGCGGCGCATATCAAGGAAGACCCCCTGATCACCAGCGATGTCCTCATGCTCATGCTCACCGGCATGCGCACCGCTCCGACCTATACCATGGCCAGCAATGTCGGCATCCGTCGCGTGCTCACCAAACCGGTGACGGTGCGACAACTGAAGCGGGCGATCAGCGAGGAGCTCAATCACATCGAGCGCCCCACCCCCATCAGCCACCCGCAGCCGGTGGACGCTAATTCACAACTGAAACAGATGCGCATCCTCATCGCCGAGGACAATCCGCTCAGCCAGAAGGTGATCCGCGGCATGGTGCTCAAGCTCGGTGCTGAGTGCAGCGTCGTCGGCAATGGCAAGGAAGCGGTCGAGGAGATCAGTCGGCGCAGCTATGACGTCATCCTCATGGACTGCGATATGCCCTGCATGGACGGTTATATCGCCACCCAGTCGATCCGCGAGTGGGAACGTCTGACGCAGCGGCGACCGACACCGATCCTGGCGCTCACCGGCCATATCCTCGACGAGCACCAGGCTCGCTCACTCGAAGCCGGCATGAACGAGCATCTGAGCAAACCGGTCGAGCTGTCAGAGCTGCGCGCCGCCCTGCTGCGCTGGTCGACTTACTGACCGAAGAGCACCTCGAAGGCGACTTCCATGGACGCCGCCCAGCGCGGTGCGATGCGCGGCAGGAAGACCTGCGCCGGATCGAGATGCGTGCCGCTGGCGTCGGCGAGGACGTGCGTGGTGTTGATACCCATGATCCCCGCCGGCGCATAGCGCAGATGCGTATAAGCCGGCCGCAGGTCGAGATAGAGCCAGGGCCGCCAGATGTTGCGGCGATAGCTCAGGCCTGGCCCCCAGTTGAGCAGCACCGGGCTGGGATGAGTGATCCCCGACACCGACAGACCACCGCTGATCGAGGCCCGGCTGCCGATCTCATGCTCGACGGTCAGCGCCTGCACCCACTGCTCGCCGAGCTCGCGTTGCTGCTGCTGCCAGTCCCAGTTGCTCGACAGGCGCAAGATGCTGTGCTCATCGAGGCGACGTTCGACGTCGAGCAGGGTCAGGGACTCCATCTCGGTCTTCGAGCTTTCGATGACGACCTGATGGAAACTGAAGACGTAGTTGCGCGACAGCGGTACGGTGCGGTGATAGCGCAGACGCAAGAAGGCATCGAAGCCGCCGCGCAGACCGAGGTCCATGGTGGCGCCGGTATAGCGCTCGAGTACGCCGCGCCAGCGCAGGGCGACCGCCCCCGCCGAGGTCGCCGGCGAACGCAGCTGCAAAGGGCTGGGGGCACCGATTTCGGAAGGATTGATGTCCTGCTGGTTGTTCTCGATGAGCACCGCAAACCGCTTCTCGGCGGCCGGCAGATCGAGGCGCGTGCTGACGCTGTGGGTGTTGTACATGCCCTGGATGGCGTCCCAGCCGACGCCCTCACGCAGGGTGACGAGAGAACTCGCCGAGCTGTCGAGGAGCAGGTCGGATCCGAGATCCGGGCCGGTGAACCAGCCATTGACCCAGCCCGCCAGGGAATTGGCGCGCCAGGAGAAGTAGCAGTGGGCGGCATCGCTCCAGCCGACGAGCATGCCCTCCGAGTCGCTCATGACGCAGCTGCTGGCATCCGGATAGGCCAGTTTCGCATGCGCCGGAGCAGCGCTCGCGGGCGTCGCCGTATCAGCCCAACACCTGAGCGCGCAGAGCAGCAGCCATCCCTTCCAGCCCGGCGCCCGCGCCATGCCACCTCCATCGCAGCGACCTCGCCCGATTGTCTCAGCCCCGATCAAGCGTGACAAGAGCCGGCGGTGACGACCGGCTCACGGTGCGATCAGAAATAGGCGTCAGCGAAGCTCATCATGGTCGTCGCGCCTGCCTGCACGGCGGCGAGACGCTGATCCACCTCGGGCAACATGCGCTCCATGAAGTAGACGCCGAGGCGCAACTTGTCGGCATAGAAAGCGTCCTCACCGCGATGCGGCTGTGCCGCCTTGGCCATCAGCGCCCACATATGAGCATAGATGGTCAGGCCGAAGAGGTGCAGATAATCGACCGCCGCCGCACCGCCGGCGTCAGCATCCTGTGCCGCCTGCTGCAACAGGGACTCGGTGGCCTCCTGCAGGCGTTCGAGGGCGCGCGCCAGTGGCCGCGTGAAGACATCGAGTTCGGGCTCATTTTTCATGCTGGCGAGCAGAGCGCGCACTTCCTCGACGTAGCGCTGCACAGAGACACCGCGGTTGCGCACGACCTTGCGGCCGGCGAGGTCCTGCGCTTGCACGCCATTGGTGCCTTCATAGATCTGCGCGATACGCACGTCGCGCACATACTGCTCCATGCCCCATTCGCGAATATAGCCATGCCCACCAAAGACCTGCTGCGCATCGACGCAGGCGGCAAAACCGCGATCCGTGAGGAAGGCCTTGACCACCGGCGTGAGCAGAGCGACGCGATCGGCGGCGAGCTGGCGCTGTTCGGCATCCTCGGCATACTTGGCCTGATCGAGGGCCTGCGCCACATACATGGTGAAGCAGCGCGCCGCCTCGTTGTGGGCGCGCACGCTGAGCAGCATGCGGCGGATATCAGCGTGCACGAGCAGCGGATCGGCGACCTGATCCTTGGCCTTGGCGCCGTGCGCAGAGCGCCCCTGCAAACGGTCGCGGGCGTAGGCGGCGGCGTTCTGATAGGCCACTTCCGAAGCGCCGAGACCCTGGATACCCATGGACAGGCGCTCATAGTTCATCATGACGAACATGGCGGCGAGGCCTTCATTGACCTCACCGACCAGCCAGCCACGCGCGCCGTCGAAGTTCATGACGCAGGTGGCCGAAGCCTTGATACCCATCTTGTGTTCGATCGAACCGACCTGCACGCCATTGCGCGCGCCCAGGCTGCCGTCTTCCTGGACCAGAAACTTGGGCACGAGAAACAGCGAGATGCCCTTGGAACCGGCGGGGGCATCAGGCAGCTTGGCGAGCACCAGATGGATGATGTTCTCGGTCAGATCATGCTCACCGCCGGTGATGAAGATCTTGGTGCCGGTGATCTCGTAGCTGCCATCGTCCTGCGCCACGGCACGCGTCTTGATGATACCGAGGTCGGTGCCGGCGTGCGGCTCGGTCAGGCACATGGTGCCAGCCCAGGTGCCGGCGTAGATCTGCGGCAGATAACGCTGGCAGATCGCCGCCGAAGCGTGCTGCGAGATGGCCAGAGCTGCGCCGATACCGAGCAGGGGATACAGGGCGAAAGACGGGTTGACGGCGAAGAGGATCTCGTCGCTGAGCACCGTCACCGTCTTCGGCATGCCCTGTCCGCCATAGGCGGGATCAGCACCGAGACCGATCCAACCGCCTTCGGCGTACTGCCGGAAAGCCTGGCGAAAACCCTGCGGCGTCTGCACAGCGGCGTTTTCCATGCGACAGCCTTCCTCATCACCGCTGCGATTGAGCGGAAAGAGCACCTGTTCGGCAAACTTGGCGCTCTCATCGAGGATGGCCTCGACCAGATCACGACTGACTTCCTGCAGCGCCGGCGTCGCCTGCCAGGAGGCCTCGACGTCGAAGACCTCGAAAGCGACGAACTTCATATCACGCAAAGGAGCTTTATAGACTGGCATGAGGGCACCTCCCGAATGGGCCACAAAAGTTTGCTTGGCTTGTACAAAAGCCCGCACGCGGCGGGCTTCGGTGACACCACCGCCTTAAGCGGTGGTGAACATCGCACTGGCCTCAGAAGGCCATATGATCCGCATCCATCTGCATCAGCACTTCCAGACCACCGCGCATGGCGGCGACGTGCGCCTGGGTGCGCGGCAGAATGCGCTTGAAGTAGAACTGCGCCGTCTGCACCTTGGCCTTGTAGAAGTCGGCTTCTTCGCTGCCGGCGGCTATTTTATCCTGTGCCACCTGCGCCATCCAGGCCCACAGGAAGCCCATGGTGACATAGCCGGCGTACATCAGATAGTCGACCGCGGCGGCGCCCACTTCGTCAGCGTTCTGCATCGCGCGCATGCCGATCTCGGTGGTCACTTCACCCCATTCCTTGTTCAGGCGCGCCAGCTCCTTGACGAAGTCGGCCATGCCCGGCTTGGCTTCATTCGCCTGGCAGAACTTGTGCACGATCTTGGTAAACTGGCGCAGCATGGCACCTTGCGACTGCAGAACCTTGCGACCGAGCAGATCGAGGGCCTGAATCTGCGTGGTGCCTTCATAGAGGAGAGCGATGCGCGTATCGCGCACGATCTGCTCCATGCCCCACTCGCGGATGAAGCCGTGGCCACCATAGACCTGCACACCATGGTTGGCGGCTTCATAGCCGACTTCGGTGAGGAAGGCCTTGGCGATGGGCGTCAGAAAGCTCATCAGGTCATCGGCGGCCTTGCGCTGATCGGCATCGGTGGTGCCGGTGATGATGTCGGTCTGCGTCGACAGCCAGTAGACCATGGCGCGACCGCCTTCGGCGAAGGCCTTCTGGGTCAGCAGCAGCTGACGCACGGCTGGATGCACGATGATCGGATCGGCTTCCTTCTCCGGTGCCTTCGGCCCCGACAGCGAACGCATGGCGAGACGCTCACGCGCGTAGCTGAGCGCGCCCTGGAACGAACCTTCAGCGGCGCAGACGCCCTGCAAGGCCGTGCCGATACGCGCCGTGTTCATGAAAGTGAACATGCAATTGAGGCCGCGGTTAGGCGGGCCGATGAGAAAGCCGGTGGCCTGGTCGAAGTTGATGACACAGGTGGCCGAAGCCTTGATGCCCATCTTGTGCTCGATCGAGCCACAGCTGACACCATTACGCGCACCGACGCCACCGTCGGCCGTCGGCAGGAACTTCGGCACAATGAACAGCGAGATGCCCTTGGTGCCCTTGGGCGCATCGGGCAGGCGGGCGAGAACGATGTGGACGATGTTTTCCGCCATGTCGTGTTCACCGGCGGAGATGAAGATCTTGGTGCCGCTGATCTTGAAGCTACCGTCGGCCTGCGGTTCGGCGCGCGAACGGATGATGCCGAGGTCGGAGCCGGCGTGCGACTCGGTCAGACACATGGTACCGGTCCAGCGTCCGCTGATCAGCTGCGTCAGATAGGTCTTCTTCTGCTCTTCCGTACCGTGCTGTTCGATGGTATTGACGGCGCCGTGCGACAGGCCGGGATACATCGACCAGGACCAGTTGGCGGTGCCATTCATCTCGCTCATGGCGATGCCGACGGACGGTGGCAGACCCTGTCCACCATATTCCGGATCGGCGCTGAGCGCACCAAAGCCGAGTTCGACGAACTTGCTGTAGGCCTGCTTGAAGCCGGTGGGGGTGGTGACGACGCCCTGATCGAACTGACAACCTTCCTCGTCGCCGCTGCGATTGATCGGGGACAGTTCGTTCTCGGAGAACTGCGCGCCGGCCTCGATGATGCTGTCGACCAGCTCACGATTGGTCTCGGCGTAGGCAGGAATGGCAGCGTATTGCTTTTCGACGTCGAGCAGCTCATGCAAAACGAACTGCATGTCACGAAGAGGGGCTTTGTACTGAGTCATGGACGAATCCTCTGATAAGGGGCACCGCACAGGCGGGCAGATCGATCTTGGAGGCGAACAGCGCAGACCCCGATCCTGAGGGGGGAGCAGCCTCTGAGGGAGGATTGTAGAGCAGAAAACTGGACGGGTGTACCGCGATTCGTGACCGGTCGGTCTCGTTTCAGGCGTGCGTATTGATCAGCAGACCCAGGGTCTGATCAGCGGTGCGCACGACGGCGGCACTCGCCTGCACCTGCTGGCTGGCGGCCTGCATCTGCACGAGATTCTGGGTCAAGGTCTGCTGTGGCGACGTCGAAGTCGCCGCCTGAGCGATGGCCGAGGCGTTACGATCGACTTGCTTCAAACCGGAACGCAGACCGGTCAATCCGGTCGCCACCAGGGATGGCATATTTGAGGAGATCACCACGCACCTCCACGCGGCCAAGCCGCCGGACAAGGATCACATATTCAGAATACGCCGACCTCACCCGCCTGTCATGCCTCCGCCTAGACCATTTTGCGCTAAAACTGCGGCAAAACCATGCAAGGGCGTCAGATCCCAGGGCTGCAGCAGCTGCCCCTGCGGCCCGAGCAGAGCCAGACAAGGCGCCGCCAGCAAGGCTTGCAGCGTCGCCTGATTCTCTGCCCAGGCCGGCATGGCGAGATCGCGAACGTTGCCTATCCAGCCGAGCAGACGCACACCGTCATGGCGGATGGCCTCGGCGGTGAGCAGGGCGTGATTGAGACAGCCAAGACGCAAGGCGACGACCAGGATGACCGGCAAAGCCAGCTCCTGCGGCAGACGACTGAGCATCTCGCGCTCCGACAGAGGCGTGCGCCAACCGCCGGCGCCTTCGACCAGAGCGAGATCCGCCGGTGTCGCCAGAGCGCCGCGCACCCAGCCGATCAGCTGCCCGCAGTGCAGACGGCGTCCGGCCTGGCGCGCCGCGATGTGCGGAGCGAGCGCCGCCGGCAGGCAGACGGGATTGACCTGCTCATAGGGCAGAGCGACCGAACTCGCCGCCATCAGGCTGAGCGCATCCTCGTTGCGCCAGCCCTGCGCCGTCTGCTCGGCACCGGCAGCGACCGGCTTGAGGCCGAAGACGCGGGCGCCGCGCGCGCTCATCTCGCGCAGCAGGGCGACACTGGCGAAGGTCTTGCCGACGTCGGTATCGGTGCCGGTGACGAAAATCCCCTGCGTCATCTCTCCTCCTTGCGCGCCAGCAACCAGAGCACGCGATACGTCAACCGGCAGCGCCCGCTGGCATCAGCGAGCGCCTGCAGTATACGCTGATAAGCGGCGCGGCCGAGCAGACCGGGCTGCGCCGAACGATCATAGACGCCGACACCGCTGGCCTTGAGCGCGTGCAGGGCGAGCGCAGCACTGGCGTGCTCACTGACCAGATCGGCGTCGGCGCGGATGATGAGGCGCAGCCCCGCCGCCTCGACCGCCTGCAGCCAGGCGGCGGCGCTCGGCAACGGCCGCAGCGGCGCCTGGCGACCAGCCGCCACCCAGGCGAGCGCCAGTTCCGGCAAGGAACCGGCCACCGGCAAAGCCAGCGCCAACATCCCTCCGGCCTGTAAGGCGCTAGCGAGGGCGGGCATGACGCGCGCCACCTCGGCCCATTGCAGGGCAAAATTACTGAACAGCGCCGCCACACCGGCCGTGCGCAAGGGCAAGGCATTGAAACTGGCTTGCACGAAGAGGTTGTCGCTGCCTTGCCGTGCCTGTGCCAGCATGGGTGCGGCGAGATCGAGGCCGAGGCCGCGACCGAAGCGTGCTGCCAGCAGCGCCGCCAGGGCGCCATCACCACAGCCGAGGTCGACCCAGGACGGGAGCATAGGCGGCAGATGCTCGACACTCATCTGCAGCAGCTGTGCCCGCGCCTGCGCCTGTACGCTGGCATGCACGGCGTAGACCGGTGCGGCAGTGCCGAAACTGTGCGCCAGACGCGCCTCAAGCGAGTCCATGCCGCGCCTCCCACTCGGCCAGCGCCGGCGCCAGCTGTGGCGACCAAGGCAGGAGATGCGAGCCTGGCAGAACGATGACTTCGAGACCGAGGCGACGCAGAAAGGGCGCCTGCGCGACGGGCAGCAGGGCATCGGCAGCGGCGAGTACGACGAGAATGGGCAGGGACAGTTCGGCGAGGGCGGCGCGCCGGTCCCAGAGCAGGGCATCGAGCAGCTCCGGCGCCTGCTGCTGCGGCCACTGCAAGGGCTGCAAGCGCCGCCGCAAGCGCGCCGCCGCGACGTCACCATGCGCCTGCAGAGCGAGAAACTCGCGCGCCGCGCTCTGCGGCGCATGCACGAGCTGCGTCCGAAACGCCTGCCAACGCGCCGCCGCCATGCCCGGCCAGTCGGTCGTCGCAGACCAGCAGGGACTGCTCGCCAGCAGAACCAGGGCGCGTACCTGCGGGTGACGGGCGAGATCGAGGGCGAGCACGCCGGACAAGGACCAGGCATAGAGCACGCCATCCGTCGCCGGCAGGCGCCCGGCCCAGTCCTCTATCTGCGCTTCAGGCTGTGTCTGCGACCACTCCCAGGCCTGCCAGCCGGCGTGCGGCAAGGCCTGCTGCAGGGGCTGGAAGATCTCGGCGCGCACGCCCCAGCCGGGCAGGGCGATGCGCCAGTTCATCGCATCACCTCATCCCAGCTGCGCGCAAGAGCGAGGAGGAGGCGATCGATCTGCTCGCGCTCATGCGCGGCGCTGAAGGTGATGCGCAGGCGCGCCTGGCCTTGCGCCACCGTCGGCGGTCTGATCGCCGTCACCCAGATGCCCTGCGCGCGCAGGCTGGCGGCGAGGCGCAAGGCGCGTTCAGCGTCCCCGACCATGAGCGGCTGAATCGGCGAGTCGCTGGCGCGCAAAGGCCAGCCATGGCGCTGCGCCTGTTCCTTGAAATAGGCGATGTGCTCAGCCAGGCGCTGCCGCCGCCAATCCTCGCGCCGCACCAGGGCGATGGCGGTCAAGGTGGCATGCGCCAGCGCTGGTGAGGCCGCCGTCGAATAGATGTAGGGGCGCGCGAACTGCAGCAGGGCCTCGATCAGCGGCGCCTCGCCGAGCACGCAGGCGCCCTGTGTGCCGATGGCCTTGCCGAGGGTGACGCAGAGCACCGGCAGCTCCTGCACCGACCAGCGTGCCGCCGCCCGCCCCTCCTCGCCGTCGACGCCGATGCCGTGCGCATCGTCGAGCATCAACCAGGCCTTGTGGCGCCGGCAGATCTGTACCAAAGTGGCGACATCGGCACGATCGCCATCCATGCTGAAAACGGCGTCACTGACCACCAGTGGCGAAGGCTCAGCGAGCAGTCGCCGCTGCAACGCCTCCAGATCGGCGTGCGGATAACGCTGCAGGCGGGCGCCGGCGAGGCGGGCACCATCGAGCAGGGAGGCGTGATTGAGCTTGTCCTGAATGACCAGATCGTCGGCTTCGAGCAGGGCCGCCAGAGTCGCCGTATTGGCCTGCCAGCCGCTGGCGAAGAACAGGGCACGCGGCCGCCCCAGCCAGTCGGCGAGAGCCGCCTCGAGTTCCTGATGCGCGCGGCTGTGGCCGCAGACCAGATGCGCCGATCCGGCACCGCTGCCATAGCGACGCGCGCCGCTGGCCAAGGCGGCGGCGATACGGCGATCAGCGGCGAGACCTAGGTAGTCGTTGCTGCAGAAGTTGAGCAGCTCCTGTTCGCCGACGCGCAGGCACGGCCCCTGCGCCGCATCGTGCACCTGCAGCTGGCGATAGAGGCCGCGCTCACGCTGCTGCTGCAGACGTTGCTCAAGACGCGCTGACAGGGATGGCATGTGGGCGCGCCATGGCGTCGTGATAAAGGGGCGGATGCGCCTCCTCCAGGCGCAGACCGAGACGCGCGAGCAGCTGGCGATCGGCGTCCGGCTCCTGATTGCCGGTGGTCAGCAGCTTGCAGCCGAGAAAGATCGAGTTGGCGCCGGCCATATAGCACAGCGCCTGGGTACTGGCGCTCATGCTCTCGCGCCCGGCCGACAGGCGCACATAGGAAGCCGGCATGAGGATGCGGGCGACGGCGATGCAACGCACGAACTCGAGCTCGTCGATGC
The DNA here is from genome assembly GCA_021833365.1 of Pseudomonadota bacterium. Taxonomy (GTDB): domain Bacteria; phylum Pseudomonadota; class Gammaproteobacteria; order Pseudomonadales; family Moraxellaceae; genus JAJZHK01. The sequence goes on from JAKBFV010000015.1 coordinate 12,937, forward strand.
TCTCGACGTCGCTGAGCGGGGTTCCCGGTATGGGCACGAGGCGATTGATCGGCACCGAAGCCGGATGCTGCGGCAGATTGGCAAGCTGCAACAGCAGATCGACGCGATCCTGGCGCTCCTCGCCCATGCCGACGATGCCGCCGGCGCACACCTTGATGCCAGCGTCGCGCACATGCTCGAGAGTCTGCAGGCGATCCTCGTAGCGATGGCTGCTGATCACCTGCGTATAGTAAGTGGCGGAGGTATCGAGATTGTGGTTGTAGTAGTCGAGTCCAGCGGCGGCCAGGCGCGTCGCCTGCGAGGCATCGAGCATGCCCAGTGTCATGCAGGTCTCAAGACCGAGAGCCTTGACCTGCTGCACCATCTCGAGCACGGCGGGCATGTCCCTTTCGCTCGGTGAGCGCCAGGCCGCGCCCATGCAAAAACGACTGGCGCCCTGCGCCCGCGCCGCTTTCGCCTGCTCCAGCACCTGTTCGACCGGCAGCAGCTTTTCCTTGTCGAGTCCGGTCTGGTAGCGCCCCGACTGCGCGCAATACTTGCAGTCCTCGGGGCAGGCGCCGGTCTTGATCGAGAGCAGGGTCGAAGCCTGGATGCGGGTCGGATCGAAATGCCGGCGATGCACCTGCTGCGCCTGCATCAGCAGTTCCAGCAGGGGTGAGGCAAAGAGATCGGCGACCTCGGCGCGCGTCCAGTCATGGCGGAGTTCGTTCACGGAGCACCTATCGTCAACTTGAATGAGTATCAGAGTTTACGTAGCACCCTGAGTCTTGACAAGTCGGCGCTAATAAATAATATGCCTTACGTCCGTAATGTAAGTGGAGTGCTCCATGGATACCGTCATCAACGACCTGCGCCCGATGTTGCCACGCACCTTGTTCCAGCCCGAACACGAAGCCTTTCGCGCCACCGTCCGGCGCTTCTTCGCTGAAGAAGTGCTGCCGCATCGCGAACGCTTCGAGGCACAGCAGCATGTCGATCGCGACCTGTGGAACAAGGCCGGCGCCCTCGGCCTGCTCTGCCCGACCATGCCGGAAGCCTATGGTGGCGCCGGCGTTGATCGCCTCTACAGCGTCATCCTGATGGAGGAGCAGGCGCGTGCCGGTGACTCCGGCTGCGGCTTCTCCCTGCACTCGGACATCGTCGCCAACTATCTGAACAACTTCGGCAGCGAAGCACAGAAGTCGACCTGGCTGCCACGCATGGCGAGCGGCGAAGTGGTCAGCGCCATCGCCATGACCGAACCTGGCACCGGCTCCGACCTGCAGAGCATCAAGACGCGCGCCGTGCGCCAGGGTGACCACTACCTGCTCAACGGCGCCAAGATCTTCATCACCAATGGCTACCTCAGCGACATGGTGGTGGTCGTGGCGCGCACCGGCGAAGGTGACAAGGGCGCTGAGAATATCTCCTTGTTCATCGTCGATGCGCACAGCCCCGGCTTCAGCAAGGGGAAACCGCTCAACAAGGTCGGCATGAAGGCGCAGGACACCTGCGAGCTCTTCTTCGATGATGTCGTGGTGCCGGCCGAGAACCTCCTCGGCGCCGAAGGCATGGGCTTCATCATGCTGATGAAGGAACTGGCCTGGGAGCGTATGATGATCGCCATCATGTGCACCGCCGGCGCAGAAGTGGCCATCGCCCATACCCTCGACTATGTGCGCCAGCGCCAGGCCTTCGGCAAACCCGTCGCCGCCTATCAGAACACCCGCTTCAAGCTCGCCGAGCTCAAATCTGAAACCCAGATCGGCCGCGTCTACGTCGATCGCTGCATCGAGCTGGTGTTGCAGGAGCAACTGCCCATCGACGCCGCCGCCGCCGCCAAATACTGGTGCTCGGATCTGCTCTGCCGCGTCGTCGACGAGTGTGTGCAGCTGCACGGCGGCTACGGCTATATGCTCGAATATCCGATCGCCCGTGCTTATATCGACATGCGCGCCAACCGCATCTACGGCGGCACCAACGAGATCATGAAGGAGCTGATCGCACGCATGCTCTAGCAGCGCGCCCCACCCCTGCCGCTGGTACGAAAGGATGAGGCAAGGCTAGAATAAGCGTTTTGGGGGGAACCATGAGCCAGCCGCGCCGCACTCAGGCAGAACGTTCAGCACAGATGCGCAGACGCCTGCTCGAAGCCACACTCAGCTGCCTGGCCAGTGAGGGCTATGCTGGCAGCACGGTGAGTAAGATCGTCGAGCGCGCCCAGGTCTCACGCGGCGCTCCCGTACACCACTACCCGAGCAAGGCGGCGCTCATCGAGGCCGCCGCCGAGTTCATGATCCATCGCATCTACGCCGAACTCGGGCGTGTCGTCCTCTCCCTACCCGCCAGTCCGCAGCATCTCGAGGACATCATCCTCGGCTGCTGGCGCAGCGTCTTCGGCAAGCAGGAAAATGCCGCCATGCTCGAACTGATGCTGGCCAGCCGTCATGACGAGGAACTCGCCCTGATGATGCGTCGGCTCTGGACGGTCGGCTATGACACCCTGAAGCTGGCCACCCACCACTACTTCGAGCCCTTGCAGGAAGAAGCGCAACCGCTGCAGCTGATGACCCTGACACAATGGCTGCTGCGCGGCATGTCCCTCGACCTGCACCTGGTGCACGACACCGCCATCTTCGAGCATTTCATCAAGCTCTGGGTGCGCCTGCTCGCCACCCAGATGCGCCCGCGTCAAGACATCCAGGGGCCGCCACCACGCCCGGCCTTCTGGGATACACCCCTGCGCGAGATCGACGTACAGCGGCGACGCTGATCACACTCGCAGCTCAGCCCATGACCTTCGAGGGCGGAGCATCATGACAGCTGCCCGCCCACACCCTTGAATTTCTCGACAAAGGCAGCAATCTTCTCGAAGACACTGTGTTTTTTTGCCAGGTACTGCGGATTCAGCGGGCTCATCTTCGGCAAAACGGCATTCAGCTCAGTGCCGCTGTCACTGGCGTATTCCCGTTTCAATGAGGACGTGATATAGCGCTTGGCCGCCTCCGTGTTCAGGTTCTCAGAACTGATCAACTCTTGTGCCTCTCGCTGTTGTTCCGCCTGGGCAAAGGTGAAAAAGGCAGCAATCACGCTGGTCTTGTCGCCCAACTGGTCGAGATCGGTTTGGTTGATGAAGTCGACCAAAAGACTTTCCTTGGCACGATTGCCCAGGCTGGCACGAATCACCCGGCGCACCTCATCCACCAGATCCGACTTGCTCTTGGTCTTTTTGTTGTGCTCGAAGATCAGCTCCAGAATATAGTCTAGGTTGATTTCCTGAGACTTGAGCAGGTCCACTTCAAAGACGACATCATCCCAGTCAAGGGTTGACTTGTCCTTTTCAGCGGCAGATTTTTCCCGACGCAACCAATCGCGAACATCATTGTAGGTTGAGCGGTAGTCCTGAATTTTCCGCTCCGCTGGAAGTGTAATCGCTTGCAGTGCAGTCACATCGTCATCGCTCAGATAATGCTGCGCTTTGAACGCTTCAACGGCTGCCGGGTCGTTCATGTCCACACGTTGCAAGGCCTTCAGACTGGCAAACTCATCATAGTTCTGCAGCACATTCTCAACGCGCAAATACTCACCAAACAGCTTGGCGAATGCCTTTTTGTCAGCTTCCTTCTCAATGGCTGAAGGATCAGGAAAGCGCTGCTCCAACTCCTTGACGACTTCTACAAAGCCACGTCGGGCTTCACCGGTGATCACATCGGTAAAGCCTTCCATGTATTCCTGGTAGCTCTTCTCCAGCACCACGTTCTTGGTATTCTTGTCGCCGAACAATGTGATGGCGTCAATCGTCGCCTGCTCCAGATCGCGGAAGGTGACAATATTGCCGAAGGTTTTGGTGGTATCAAAAATACGGTTGGTACGCGAATAGGCCTGGATCAAGCCGTGGTAGCGCAGATTCTTATCCACGAACAAGGTATTGAGCATAGGCGCATCAAAACCGGTCAGGAACATGCCTACGATGATCAGCAGGTCAATCTCCTTGGCCTTCACCTGCTTGGCCAGATCGCGGTAATAGTTCTGAAAGCCTTGACTGTCCACGCTGAAGTTGGTTTTGAACAACGCGTTATAGTCCGCGATCGCCGCGCTCAGAAATTCCTTGGCACTGCTGTTCATCGCCGATACTTCAAAGCCCTCATCCAGGATTTCCCCCACAGCCTCCTGTTCCTCGTTGGCGGCAAAGGAGAAAATGGTGGCAATCCTCAACGGCTTGTCGCTGCCCTGCTGCAGTTCCTTGAACGACTCGTAATACAGCTTGGCGGCATCCACGCTGCTCACGGCCAACATGGCATTGAAGCTTTTGTTCTTAGGATCAGCACCCGCGTACAAACGATGAGTCTTCTGCCGAAAGTTGTTGAGAATGTACTGGGTAATCTCGTGGATACGGTCGGGATGCAGCAAGGCCTGCTTGTTTTCAGCAGCGCTGAGCTTTTTCTCATCCTGCTCGGATTCAATGGCTTTGAACTGAGGACGCACATCGTTGTAGTCCACCTTGAACTTCAACACCTTCTCATCACGAATCGCATCAGTGATGACATAGGAGTGCAGCTCACGGCCAAACACGCTGGCCGTGGTCTCTGCGCCCAGAGCGTTTTGCGGGAAGATCGGTGTCCCGGTAAAGCCAAACTGATAGAACTTCTTGAACTTCTTTTTCAGGTTCTTCTGGGCCTCACCAAACTGGCTGCGATGGCACTCATCAAAGATAAACACCACCTGCTTGCCATAAATCGGCAAGTCACCTTCATTTTTCATCAGGTTATTGAGCTTCTGGATAGTGGTGACAACGATTTTGTTGTCATCTTTCTCCAGATTGCGTTTCAGGCCAGCGGTACTGTCCGAGCCATTGACACTGTCCGGAGAAAAACGTTGGTACTCCTTCATGGTCTGGTAGTCCAGATCCTTGCGATCCACCACGAAGAACACCTTGTCAATAAAGTCGAGTTCAGTGGCCAGGCGTGCCGCCTTGAAGCTGGTCAGGGTCTTGCCCGAGCCTGTGGTATGCCAGATGTAGCCGCCACCTTCCGCTTTGCTCCAGCTTTTGGCCAGATAGGCACTGTGGATCTTCCATAGAATGCGTTCGGTCGCCGCAATCTGGTAGGGGCGCATCACCAGCAGCGTGTTGCTGACATCAAACACCGAGTAGTGCAGTAGTACATTGAGCAAGGTGTGCTTCTGCAAGAAGGTGGCGGTAAAGTCCTTCAGGTCCTTGATCAGGCTGTTATCGGCCTTCGCCCAATTCATCGTGAAGTCAAAGCTGTTCTTGTTCCGCTCGGTGGTATTGGCAAAGTATCGACTATCCGTACCGTTGGAGATCACGAACAACTGCAGATATTTGAACAGGGAATGTTCGCTGTTGAAACTTTCTTTGCTGTAGCGGTGCACCTGGTTGAAGGCTTCACGAATTGCTACGCCGCGCTTTTTCAGCTCCACCTGCACCAGCGGCAAGCCATTGACCAGAATCGTCACATCATAGCGGTTGGCATGGGTACCTGCTTGCTCAAACTGCTTGATGACCTGCACTTTGTTACGGGCGATGTTTTTCTTATCCAGCAGGTAGATGTTCTGGATACGCCCGTCGTCAAAGACAAAATCGTGGATGTAGTCGTCGTGAACTTTGCGTGTTTTCTCAACGATGCCGTCGCTGGGCTTGTCCAGCCAGGTCTCGACAAAGCGCAGCCATTCGCCATCAGCAAACTGCACGTTATTGAGTGCTTGCAGCTGCACGCGCATATTGGCCAACAAGGCATCCGGGGTCGTCAGCGCAGGCAGGAACTCATAACCCTGATGAACCAAATCCTGAACGAACTCACGCTCCAAGTCGCTTTCGCTCTGGTAGGTCTCAGCCACTTGCCAGGCTTGGGTGTACTTGTCGAGAACGATAAAATTATTAGATTCAGCGATCGGTTTATAGTCCGTCATTTTGGTTTGCCTTCTGCTGCAATAATGGCTTGACCTTGTACGGGCAGACAACCGGCTTGCCCGTCTCTGCTTCCAGATTTCGCCAAGCCTCTTTCGCCACGCCGCCATGATAGGCGACATCTTCATGCTCATCCATCGACTGCGGATTGACAGCTTCCGAAATTTCTTTTGTTGAAAGCTCGGCCAACATGTTCAGCACCAACTCTTTGTTGGTCATATTGTCACGCAGGCTTTCCTTCTTCAGCCCTTTGTACTGTTTGTATTCCTGCGCTGATTTACCTGCCCATGTCTTATCAATCACATCGGTCAGAAAGGCGAATTCGGTCCCTTCGTGCAAACCGTGTTTCTTCCACTCATCGGTGAGCTCCTTACGAATTTCAATGCTCTTGAGCCGCTGGTTGATCCAGTTATCAGAGTACCCCAGGTCCTTGTCATCGCGCATCGCTTGCTCAATCGATCGCTCCGGGTCTGCCAGCTGATCCAGACGCTCGCTGCCGACGTGTGCCAACCACAGTTTGAACGGCTCGGCTTTTTTGGAAGGGACCGATTGGATCAGCCGCAAGATCTGTTCCGTATCAACAACATCCGTCTTGTAGTATTTACCATCAGCCGCCTTCATTTTCAGTTGGTGAGTGGCGCTAACCAACTGACTGCCCTCGGCAATGAGCTTGTTCTTCAGCCATTTCCAGTCATTACGAACCTTCTTGTCATCGGGGTTGTTCGGTCAGAACCGCAATCACATCAAGCACTGAAAACCACCATTTTTCAGCATCGGCATCCCACTCCGTGCGGATCTGCTGTGATTCAAACATCTTGATTTTACTTTGCGCATCACTCATACCATGACCCCTTCCGGCTTGGTCATCTGCAGACACATGCGAAGTTCGCTGGCGATGATGAAACACACCCACTGACGATAGTCCCACAGGCTGTGGGACAATTTAAAAACATCAAACCCTATCACGACCTCATGATGATATGCGCTCATGACACCATCTCTTCTGGTCTTGGAAAGCTGAACAGTAGATCACGGTAATACTCGTATTGCTTCTGGCGCAGTGCAATTTCGCGCGGCAAGCCCTCGGTGATGGAGTGAGTCAGGGCATCAAACTTGTCAAGAATGGCAACAATCCGTTTCTGTTCTTCAGGCAGCGGAACGGGTACTTCCAATTGAATAAGGTCAGACTTATTAACGGCAGGAACCCCACCTTCTTTTTTCAAACCCAACAGAAGTTCGCTTCGTGATTGAAGGAAGTAGAAAAGATACTTATTGATCAGAACAGCCTTATTTGTTGATTGTAGCTTATAGCACAAAGGCCCCAACCAAAATGGATCCCTTTGATACCCAACATAGCCAATTCCCCCTTGGCCTCGAGAAGGGGTGGTAACGGTATCGCCGGCGCAATTGCTTGCAGCGCTGTATCCTGATCGGGATGTCCCAGCATTGATGTAATCAAATATTGTCGCATTTTCAAGAATTTCAGGTGGCTTTGACCCAGTATTTATGTCAACCAGTGCTCCCAACGTCTTCCACTCCACCTCCCCTTCTTCAAAGCTCAACAACTTATCGCGATAGTAGTTGTATTGCTTTTTCCGGGCGGTCAGCTCGGCGGTCAGCTCGGCGGTCAGCTCGGCGGTCAGCTCGGTGAATGTGTCCAGTATGCGGACGATTTCGGACTGAATCTCAAGCGACTTTTTGGGGTTGGATGGACAGGGGATGGGGATTAGATAATTCAATATTTCCGATTTATCTCCTCGTGGCATCTTTGCGCCTTTTGCATGCAGCATGCTATACGAGAAAAACTTATTTGAGGACAAAACATAATAGAGAAATCTTGAATCAACGAATAGCTTGCTCTTATCCTGAATTCTCACAGCAAGAACATCGCCACTACAACCGCCTGAATTCGTCGCTCTCCATACCTTTTTGAGGTAAGGGCGAATATTACCAAGCAGGATGTCTCCTGGCTCGTATGCCGTCAAACGCTCTGTGTTGGGCAAATAACTTGCGTCAACACGCCCACCCTTATCAGCAACGAGGTTATCAACTCCCACAAAAGAGGTCGCATCAAGTTCAGCAGCATCAACTCGCGTCTGCGAATACTCCGTCACATCCCCAAGTGCCTTCCACTCCACCTCAACCCCATCCAGCAGCTTGTCCAAGAAGTTTATGCTGCTCTTGCTGCTCATACTGCATCTCCCTGCAACTCGCGTTCTATCTGTTCGATGCTGGGCAGATTGATTTTGATGGCATCGGGGAGCGATTCGATCAACTTGTATTCAGCGATACCCATCGCTTGGTTTTTGTCACCCAGGGCGTATTCGGCCACCAACTTGTTTTTGCTCTTGCACAGCAGCAGACCGATGGTGGGGTTGTCGAGTTCGTGTTTCACCTGCTTGTCGATCGCCGTCATGTAAAACCCCAGCTGTCCCAAATGCTCGGGCTTGAACTTGCCCGCCTTGAGCTCAATCACCACATAGCAGCGCAATTTCAGGTGATAGAACAGCAGGTCGATGAAAAATTCATCGCCGCCGACATCCAGCAATACCTGCCGTCCAACAAACGCAAAACCCGCCCCCAGCTCCAGCAGAAATTCGGTGACGTGTTGGACAAGGGCATGCTCAACCTCGCGCTCTTGCGCCTCCTCGGTCAGGCCGAAAAAGTCAAAACGATAGGGATCTTTGATGGATTCGCGAGCAAGGTCGGAATCAGGCTTGGGCAAAGTCGCTTCGAAATTGGTGACGGCATTGCCTTGTCGCTCGTGTAAGCGCGCTTCGATGTGCAGCACCAGGATATTGCGTGACCAGTTGTGTGCGATGGCCTTGGCTGCATACCAACGACGTGTTTCTGTACTGGATAATTTATCCAGCAGGGCCAATTGGTGATACCACGGCAATTGTGCAAGCACCGCTTGCACAAATTCGACATCGGGCCAGGCTTCGGCAAAAGCGCGCATGTATTTGAGGTTGCGTGGCGAAAATCCCTTCATGGCGGGAAAAGCCGTGCGCAGATCGTGCGCCAGCCGCTCGATCACCTTGGCCCCCCAACCTTGCATGGCCTGACGCGCCAAGATATCGCTGCCGATCTGCCAGTAGAGCAACACCAGTTCGCGGTTGACCGCCAGCGTGGCACGCTGTTGAGCGCCGTGGATTCTGGCTTTCAGCTCACTGAGCCAGTCGGCATAGCCTGCCGGCGTGGGCGTCAGGGCGATAGGTGTGTCACTCATGCCTATGGCTCCTCGCCTTCGATCTCGGCAACGATGGCATCAATGTCTTTGCGTAGCTTGTCGATCTTGGCGACAGTAGTTTTTAGCTCCGCATTGAGCTGGGCAATGTCCACCACTTCGCGGTTGTCCTTGGCTTCAACGTAGCTGCTGACGGACAGGTTGTAGTCGTTGGCGGCCACTTTCTCAAAGGGAACGGATTGGGCGAAGTGATCGACGTTGGCCTTACTGTCGAACACCTGCATGATCTGCTCGATGTGTGCGTCGAGCAGCACGTTGTTGTTGGTCTCTTTCTTGAACAGGCCGCTGGCATCGATGAACTGGAGGGTGGTGTCGGTTTTGTGTTTGGACAGCACCAGAATGTTCACGGCGATGGTGGTGCCATAGAACAGGTTGGGCGCCAGCGAGATAACCGTCTCGACGTAGTTGTTGTCCACCAGATACTGACGGATTTTCTGCTCGGCTCCGCCACGATAGAAAATGCCAGGGAAACAGACGATGGCGGCACGGCCTTTGCTGGAAAGGTAGCTCAAGGCGTGCAATACAAAGGCAAAGTCGGCTTTGGATTTCGGTGCCAGCACGCCTGCTGGGGCGAACCGCTCATCGTTGATCAGGGTGGGGTCATCACTGCCGATCCACTTCACCGAATACGGTGGATTGGAGACGATGGCATCAAAGGGTTTATCATCGCCAAAATGCGGGTCGATCAGGGTATTGCCGAGCTGAACATCGAACTTGTCGTAGTTGATGTTGTGCAAGAACATGTTCATCCGCGCCAGGTTGTAGGTGGTGTGGTTGATCTCTTGCCCAAAGAACCCTTCCTCGATGATGTGGGCATCGAAGTGCTTTTTTGCTTGCAAAAGCAGTGACCCCGAGCCACAGGCGGGGTCATAGATCTTGTTGACACTGGTTTGCTGGTGCATGGCGATCTGAGCGATCAGCTTGGAGACATGCTGCGGGGTAAAGAACTCGCCACCGGATTTTCCGGCATTGGCCGCATAGTTCGAGATCAGAAACTCATAGGCATCACCGAACAGGTCGATGTGGCTGGCATCGAAGTCGCCAAAGTCCAAGTCAGCCACGCCCTTGAGTACGGCAGCAAGACGGGCATTTTTGTCCCTGACGGTGTTGCCCAGGCGATTGCTGGTGGTATCGAAATCTGCAAACAACCCCTTGATAGCGTGCTCGGAGGGGTAGCCGTGGGCCGATGCTTCGATGGCGGCAAAAATAGCGGCCAGATCGGTGTTCAGGCTTTCGTTGGTGTTGGCACCCGCCGCCACCCTGGCGAACAACTGACTAGGGAAGATGAAGTAACCCTTGGTCTTGACGGCGTCATCTTTGACATCCGAGGTGATGACATAATCATGCAGCTCGGCATAGTCGACGCTGTCGTCACCACCTTCGATGTAGTTGGCGAAATTTTCGCTGATGAAGCGATAAAACAGGGTGCCGAGCACATATTGCTTGAAATCCCAGCCGTCGACGGCACCGCGCACATCGTTGGCGATTTGCCAGATACGGCGTTGCAGTTCGGCGCGTTGTTGCATGCTCGTCATCGTTATAATCCCGTGTCCATAGGCAAAATTGCGCGCCAGCAGGACGTGTCTCTGTCTTCCGATCCGCCGTGCTGGCGATCGTCGTGCTTCTCTCGGCTATTCGTCACTGACCCGCGTGGCATACATGCCAGCCACCCGCTTGTTCATGTCCCCGGCACGATCAGCTCCCGGCAGGCTAGCGGCCCCCTTCCGGTCGATCCTGGCGCAAATCGAAGAAGGCCTGAGGCGCCGATGCTCGAGCATGGGATCCTCGCACACCGACAGCGGCGAACCTGAAGACTCCAGGGAACTGAACAGCACTGACAGCGAACTGCATCGCAGACAACGCAGTATATCAGTTCTGCTGCCATCGCCATGCGCGTGGTGTTGACAGTTGCAGCATGGCTGGATGGTACGTCTTGAACTCCTCGAACACAGGCTCGATCTCCCTGCGCTCGTGGTACAGCGCCGGCGTCTCAGCACGGGCAACGATGTCGGGTATCAGCCACTAGCCGCCTGTTGGATTGAACACATGCCCGCGCATTCCCCTTCCGGGTCCGGCCTGGTGCGCATAGCGAACCTTTCGCCGAAGGCGACAGGACAGGAGGGGGGCGGCGTTTTTCAAGGTGCTTGTCGCTTTTCCATGTTTCCTATGCCGCCACCGGCCCGTTGCGTGTCTCTTCTGAGCAAGCTTGCGGTCGTGCTACTTTGGCAGATCCATCGACCGTGTGAGGCCGCGCCAACATGCCCCGATCCTTGGCCCGGGTGCCAGCAGGCTGGGGCGTCCCTTCTGATAGGTGAATGGCGCAATCGGCAATGGGCTTGCAGCGCTACCGACAGGCACACTGCCGGTTTCCGATCAGAGTTCACGCCTATGTCTTCACAGAGCCGCTATGTTCGTAGCCGCGACGGCACCCGTCTGCACGCCAGCTGCCATGGCGACGCGCAGCTCCCCGCCCTCGTCCTCGTGCACGGCTACCCCGACAATGCCCAGGTCTGGACGCCGCTCATCGCCGAACTGCTGCCGTATTTTTATATCGTCACCTATGACGTGCGCGGCGCCGGTCAGTCCGACAGCCCACGCCGTCGCCGCGACTATCGGCTGGCGCGTTTGGCCGAGGATCTGCAATGCGTCGTCGATGCCCTGCTGCCGGGGCGCGCCTTTCATCTCGCGGCGCACGACTGGGGTTCGATCCAGAGCTGGGAGTCGGTCACCGAAGCGTCGCTACGGCCGCGTCTGCTGTCGTTCACGTCGATCTCCGGGCCTTGTCTCGACCACGCTTCGTTCTGGCTGCGTCGTCAGCTGACCCGGCAACCGCGCCAGGTGGTCGATCAACTGCTGCACTCCTGGTATATCGGTCTTTTTCACGCGCCTTGGCTGGCGGAAGGCGTCTGGCATCTGCTGCTGGCGCCTTTGTGGCCGCGCGTGCGGCAGATGAGTGACGGCATCGTCGACCTGCCTTCGCAGCAACAATTGCACGATGCCCTGCACGGCATCGCCCTCTATCGCGCCAACTTCATCACCCGCCTGCTGCGTCCACGCCGCCGCCACGCCATCTGTCCGGTGCAGGTCATCCTGCCGCGCCAGGATGCCTTCGTGCGTCCGCAGCTGGTCGAAGGCCTGCAGCAGTGGGTGAGCGAGCTTTATGTGCGCGAGATCGACGGCGGTCACTGGGTCATCCATGCGCAACCACGCCCGATCGCTGCCATGATCCGCGACTTCGCCCTCGGCCTCGAAGCCGGTCAGCTGGCCGCCAGTCTGATCGCGGCGCGCGTTCACTGATAGGCGGAGATACCGGCCACACCCTGGCCGCCCTGTTGCCAGGCGCGCGCCAGGTCGGCCGGTCCGACGCCACCGAGAGCATAGACGCACAGCGTGGTACCCGAGCACAGCGCCGCGAAACGATCCCAGCCGAGCGCCGGCTGACCGATGTGACTGTTCGTCGGCTGCACCGGCGAGAGCGTCACATAGTCGAGCCCGAGGGCCTGCAAATGCTGCAGATCCTCGCCGTCATGGGCGGAAGCGCCACACCAGGCTGAAAGCCCTGGCCGCTCCTGCCAGTGTTGCCAGACACGCCGGCTGGCGTGGACACCGGCGAGCTGCAGGGGCTGCACGAGATCGACGCGATCATGCGCATACCAGAGGCGCTGCGGCCAGTCACGGCGCAGGCGCTGCAGACGCTCGGCATAGGCCGATGCACTCAGTTCAGGAGCGCGCAGGAGCAGAGCGACATTCGCCGGCAAGCCTTGCAGCTGTACCGGAGAAGGATCGGCGACGATGGCGATCTGCTCGGGCAGGCGCAGAGCCTGGCAGATGGGTCGATCCGCCGCCGGCATCGCCCGATCGGCGAGCTCAGCCAGGCTGACCCACTGGATGGCCTGGCCCTCGCGCCCGATCGCCTCACCCTCCCAGGCGTCGACCCGCCATACGGCGAGATGCACACGCCGATCGCCATAGTCGTGGGTGACCGCTTTCAGGGGGCGGGCGTGCACCGGTGTGACGCCGATCTCCTCCTGCAGCTCGCGGCGTAGGGCCGCCGTCGCCGACTCGGAAGCCTCGATCTTACCGCCGGGAAACTCCCACAAGCCGCCTTGATGCGCTCGCTGCGGCCGCTGCGCCAGCAGGACACGCCCGTGCGCATCGATGAGCGCCGCCGCCACCACCCTGATCGTCTCAGGAGCGGTAGTCGGCATTGATCTTGACGTAGTCGTAGGAGAGGTCGCAGGTCCAGACCGTATCGCGGTGATCGCCGCGACCGAGATCGATGCGGATGGTGATTTCCGGGCGCTGCATGACGGCCGCGCCGAGACTCTCGCGATAATCGGGAGCGGCCCCACCGTCGCGGCAGATCTGCACTTCATCGAGCCAGACCTGGACGCCCTGCACCGCCAGATCGACGACACCGGCGCGCCCGATGGCGGCGAGGATGCGCCCCCAGTTCGGATCGGAGGCAAAAAATGCCGTCTTTACCAGGGGCGAGTGCGCCACCGCATAAGCGACGTCGCAGCACTCCTCGGCGCTGCCGCCGCCTTCGACCTGAACGGTGATGAACTTGCTCGCCCCCTCACCATCGCGCACGATCATCTGCGCCAGTTCGCGCATCAAGTCGGCGAGCTCGCCTGCCAGGGCCTGCGCCGCAGCACTGTCAGCGCTGCGCACGAGCTCACCACCGGCGGCACCGCTGGCGACGAGGACGCAGGCGTCATTGGTCGAGGTATCGCCATCGATGGTGATGCGATTGAAGGCACCGGCATTGGCCTGCGCCAGCAAGGTCTGCAGCAAGCCGGCCTCGACCTTCATGTCGGTGGCGATGAAAGCGAGCATGGTCGCCATGTTCGGACGTATCATGCCGGCACCCTTGGTGATGCCGGTGAGCGTATATTCGCGGCCATCGACCTGGAAGCGCCGATGCGCGCCCTTGGGACGGGTATCGGTGGTCATGATGCCGACCGCCGCGTCGTTCCAGGCGTCGGCGCGCAGAGCGCCGGCGACCTTGGGCAGGGCGGCGGTGATCGGCGCCAGGGGCAGAAGCTCGCCGATGACGCCGGTGCTGAACGGCAGCACCTGCTCCGTCCGCACCCCCATCTGCGCGGCGAGAGCGGCGCAGGCGTCCTGGCAGGCCGCCATACCGGCGGCGCCGGTGCCGGCGTTGGCATTGCCGGTATTGATGAGCAGATAGCGTATCGCTGCGCTCTGCAGATGCGCGCGCGCCACCTGCACGGGAGCGGCACAAAAAGCATTGCGTGTGAACAGCGCCGCCACCGTTGCACCTTCACGCAAGGCGAAGACGACGAGGTCGCGACGGTTTTTGTAACGCACACCGGCCTCGAGCACGGCGACCTCCACACCCGCCACCGGATGCAGGCTCGGCAGCTCTTTCAATCCCACAGCCATCGCTCTCTCCTCTACTTCCTTTTCCGCCCCGCCACTTCTGCGTCCCGCCACTTCTGCGTCCCGCCACTTCTGCGCCCCGCCACTTCTGCGCTCCGCCGCACCGTTGCGCCGCTACGACGCCTCCGGCCGCGTCAGCGCGGCAGGGTTCACGACTGCACGGCACCGTGACAGTGCTTGTATTTCTTGCCCGATCCACACGGACAGGCGTCATTGCGGCCGACACGCGCCGCCACCCGAATCGGCGCCTGCGGCAGTGGCGTGGCGATGGTCGCATCCGGCGGCGGCGTCGGCAGGGCGCTGGCCGCATCCGGATGCTGAAAATTCAGCGCCATGGCAGCGGCCTGACGCTCACGCTCGGCCTCCAGGGCTGCCACCTGTTCGGGCGTCTGCACGCTGATGCGCAGCAGGGTCTGCACCAGCTCCAGCTTGATCGACTCGAGCATCTGCTCGAACAGCTGATAAGCCTCGAGCTTGTACTCCTGCTCGGGGTTTTTCTGGGCATAACCGCGCAGATGGATGCCCTGGCGCAGATAGTCCATGGCCGCCAGATGGTCCTTCCAGTGGCGATCGAGAATCTGCAGCATGACCTGCTTCTCAAGCGCGTTCATGACCTCGTCGCTGATCTCGTCACGCTTGCGCCGATAGGCGGCGACGATGGCCTGCTCGAGACGCTGGCGCAGGCCCTCCTCATGTAGCTGGTCATCGCTATCGAGCCAGGCCTGCACGCCGAGCGGCAGGGCAAAATCATTGCTCAGCGCCAATTCGAGGCCGGCGATGTCCCACTGCTCATCGACGCTGTGCGGCGGAATGAACTGATCGACGGTCTTCTCCATGACGCTGACATGGATGCGTTCGACGGTGTCACGGATGTCCGCGGCCTGCATGATCTCGTCACGCTGCGTATAGATCACCGAACGCTGGGCGTTGGCGACGTCATCGTATTTGAGCAGGTTCTTGCGCACATCGAAGTTACGCTGCTCGACCTTGCGCTGCGCTCCTTCGATGGCGCGAGTGACCCAGACGTGCTCGATGGCCTCGCCCGGCTTCATGCCGAGACGCTGCATCATCAGCTTGACGCGATCGCTGGCGAAGATACGCATGAGATCGTCTTCGAGCGACAGATAGAACTGTGACAGGCCGGGGTCGCCCTGACGGCCGGAACGACCGCGCAGCTGATTGTCGATACGCCGTGACTCGTGGCGCTCCGAACCGATGACGTGCAAGCCCCCCGCCGCCAGCACCTGGGCATGCGCCTCCGCCCAGGCGGCCTTGAGCTCCGCCGCCTGCTCCGCCGTCGGATTCTCGATCTTGGCCAGTTCCGCCGCCCAATTGCCGCCGAGCAGGATGTCGGTGCCGCGACCCGCCATGTTGGTGGCGATGGTGACGGCGCCGGGACGCCCGGCCTGGGCGATGATCTCGGCTTCCTTGTCGTGGAACTTGGCATTGAGCACATTGTGCGCGATGCCGGCGGCGGTCAGGCGCTGCGACAGCAGCTCGCTCGCCTCGATGGTGGCGGTGCCGACCAAAACCGGCGCCTGGCGCTGGTGATAGACCTGGATCGCCTCGATGATAGCGGCGAATTTTTCCTCGACGCTGAGGTAGACGAGGTCATTGAGATCGCGCCGCACCATCTCGCGGTGCGTCGGAATGACTACCACGTCGAGGCCGTAGATCTCACGAAACTCCGAAGCTTCGGTATCGGCGGTGCCGGTCATGCCGGAGAGCTTGCGATAGAGGCGGAAGTAGTTCTGGAAGGTGGTCGAAGCCAGGGTCTGGTTCTCCGCCTGGATCTTCACCCCCTCCTTCGCCTCCACCGCCTGATGCAGACCTTCCGACCAGCGGCGGCCGGGCATGGTGCGCCCAGTGTGCTCGTCGACGATGATGACTTCGTCGCCACGCACGATGTAGTGCACATCGCGATGGAACAGACCATGCGCGCGCACGGCGGCGAGGGTGTGGTGCATGAGCATGATGTTGGCCGGCGAGTAGAGACTGTCGCCTTCCGCCAGCAGGCCGGCGCGGGTCAGCAGCTCTTCGAGATGCTCATGGCCGCTCTCGGTCAGCTCGACGGTGCGAAACTTCTCATCGATGCTGTAGTCCCCGGCCTCGCCCTCGGCCTTCTGGCGCTTGAGCAGGGGCATCAGGCGGTTGATCTCCTGATAGAGGCGTGACGAGTCGTCGGCGGCGCCGGAGATGATCAGCGGCGTGCGCGCCTCGTCGATGAGGATGGAATCGACTTCATCGACGATGGCGAAGTTGAGCGGCCGCTGATGCTTGTCCTCCCAGCGGAAAGCCATGTTGTCGCGCAGATAATCGAAGCCGAACTCGTTGTTGGTGCCATAGGTGATGTCGCAGGCATAGGCCTGGCGCTTCTCTTCCGGCGCCTGAAAGGCACGCACGACGCCGACGCGCAGACCGAGAAACTGAAACAGCGGCTCATTCCAGGCGGCATCGCGCGCCGCCAGATATTCATTGACGGTGACCACGTGCACGCCATCGCCGGACAGGGCATTGAGATAGGCCGGCAAGGAAGCGGTCAGCGTCTTGCCCTCACCGGTGCGCATCTCGGCGATGCGCCCCTCGTGCAAGGTGATGCCACCGATGAGCTGCACGTCGAAATGGCGCATGCCGAGGACACGCCGCGCCGCTTCACGACAGGTGGCGAAGGCTTCGGGGAGGAGTTCATCGAGGCTGCTGCCCGCGGCATAGCGCGCCTGATAAAGCGCCGTCTTCTCCTTCAGCTGCTCATCGCTGAGCGCCTGCATCGACGCCTCCAGCGCATTGATACGCTCGACGATGACGCGCATGCGCTTGAGTTCGCGCTCATTTTTGGTCCCGAATACGCGACTGAGGAACTGTCCTAACATGCTGGCACTCGATAGATGATCAGACTGTGGATGACAGCGGCAACCCAGGCCACGGGCTACACGCAGGCGCTGCATTCTAGCGCGAATGCCGGGTGCGGGGAAACCAGAACGCGGCGTCGTGCCGTCGCCTCAGCGCCGCACCAGGGCGCTGGCGATGAAGTTGGCCGGATCGACGGGCTCACCGTTGCGCACGACTTCATAGTGCAGATGCGGGCCGGTGGATCGTCCAGTGCTGCCGACATGGGCGATGAGCTGGCCACGGCTGACCACCTCGCCGAGATGGACGTTGATGTCGCGGCAATGACCGTAGTGGGTGAGGACACCGTCGCCATGGTTGATCTCGACGAGATTGCCATAGCCATTGCGCTCCCCGGCCCAGGTGACGACACCGCTGGCGGTGGCATAGACGCCGCTGCCTTCGGCGGTGGCGAAGTCGATGCCGGGATGAAAACTCACCCGGCCATTGAAAGGATCGCTGCGATAGCCAAAAGGCGAGGTCTCGATACCATGGCGCACCGGCATGCTGGTGAGCAGCAGGGAAGGATCGTCCTGACGGCGCTGACGCAGGACGCTATCGAGGGCCTCGAGTTCGGCGTCACGATAGTCCATGGCCGCACTCAGCGCCTGCAGACGTGTCTGCAGCAGGGCCTCGCCGGACAGCGACAGGGATGGACTGGCCGGCCCACCCATGGGCGGTTTTTTGTGAAAATCGAATTCACGACTCTGGATGTTATTGCTCTCGACGAGATGCTGACCGAGGGCATCGAGCCTGGCCATATGCGCCTGCATCTCGGCGAGATGCTGCGACATCAGTTGCACCTGTGCCTGCAGCTCGCGCTGGTGACCACCATTGGCCGCCACCGGCGCCGGTCGCGCCGTCAGCCGGGAAACGCCGACGCCGACGAGCACCGGCAACAGGACGAGCGCCGCCAGCACGCCCCAGACGCGGCGTCCGTGCAGATCGATGTGCAGGGGCTTGGCCCATTTCTTATGGATGAATATGATATTCATCGTTCTTCACCTATGCTGGACGGCTTTCCCCCGGCGATGTTGCGAGGTCCACCGGTGTCTTCCATACGTCACTTTCAGCAAGTGCTGCGTCATTCGCCGCTGCGCGCCGTACTGGCGCAGGCCGCTGACTATGCCGCCCTGACGGAACTCGTACAGGCGACCATCGACCCGCGCCTGAGCGCCGGCGTCAGCGTCGTTGGCTGGCAGGAAGGCCGCCTCAGCCTGCTCTGCCCGAACAGTACCCGCCTCAGCCAGTGGCGCTACGCGCGCCGCGCCTGCATGGCGCAACTGCGTCAGCAGGCCGGCCTGGCAACCCTGAACGAATTGCACTTGGCGCTCGCCAGCGCGGCGGCGACACCGCCGACACCCCTGCCAGCAAAGCCACGCCACCTGTCACCGGCCACCCGGCGACTCCTGCTGATGGCCGCAAAAAGCCTCGAGGATCGCGAGCTTAGCCTAGCCCTGGGCGAGCTGGCAAGTCGCGACCCAGATCAATAAAAGCTTGGAAAAGCGTCTTTACTCAGGCAGCGCGCTCGAAAGCGGCGACGTCGACGTAGGCGATGGGCGCCTCAGCAGCGTGTTCAAAACTCACCCGTTCATAGCTTTGCGGCTCACTGAGCAGGCGCCGCACCAGCTGGTTGTTGAGCGCATGCCCGGACTTGAAGGCTTCGTAATGACCGATGATGGCATGACCGGCGAGATAGAGATCGCCGATGGCGTCGAGCATCTTGTGCTTGACGAATTCATCCTCGTAGCGCAGCCCCTCCTGATTGAGGATGCCGTGCTCATCGACGACGATGGCGTTATCGACACTGCCGCCGAGGGCGAGATTGCTGGCGCGCAGGGCATCGATGTCTTTCATGAAACCGAAGGTGCGCGCACGCGCGATCTCGCGCACATAGGCGGTGGTCGAGAACTCGAGCTCGGCGCTCTGCGGCCGGGCGACAAAAGCGGGATGATCGAAGTCGATGGTAAAAGCCAGGCGAAAACCCTCATAAGGCGTGAAGCGCGCCCACTTGTCGCCATCCCTGACCTCGATGCTGCGCAGGATGCGCAAGAAACGCTTCGGTGCGTCCTGCTGGATCAAGCCCGCCGACTGGATGAGAAAGACGAAGGGCCCGGAGCTGCCGTCCATGATCGGGATCTCCTGGGCACTGACCTCGACGATGGCGTTGTCGACACCGAGGCCGGCCAGGGCCGAGAGTAGATGCTCGACGGTGGCGACACGCACGCCGCCACGCAGCAGATTGGTCGACATCATGGTCTCGCCGACGGCATCGGCGCGCGCCGGAATATCGACCATCGGACTGAGATCGGTGCGCCGAAAGACGATGCCGGTGTCGACCGCCGCCGGCCGCACCGTCAGGTAGATGCGCTCACCGGAATGGAGTCCGATGCCAGCGGCGCGGATCGACGACTTCAGGGTTCGCTGTCTGAGCATAAAAATTGTTTCAAATTCTTTCAGCACATCTTAGCAGACCCCCGCCGGGGTCTGCAAATACCTCGCCTCAGTCAGCCTGCTTGCGCAGAAAGGCCGGGATATTGAGATAGCTGATGTCGCGGCGCACCGCGGCGGGCGGCTCGCTCGGCTTGACCTCGCTGGTCACCGCTGCCTGACGCGCCACCGAAGGCACGTCAAAAGCGCTGTAATCCTGCTGGGCCGGACGATGGCTCGCACGCAACTCGGCCGGAATATCCGGCGTCGTTGTAGCGACAGCAGCGGCACTGGCGAGACCCGCCGAGCTCCAGCTGCGCGTGCGGCGCGCATCGATCTGCGCACTCTTGGCGACGGCCGCCTCGCGCTGGGTCAGGCCGGTGGCCACGACGGTGACGAGAATCTCGTCGTCCATGCTCTCATCGAGGATGGTGCCGACCACGACATTGGCTGACTCATCCGCGAAACCATGCACGATCTCGCCGACGGTATGGAACTCGTCGATACCGAGGCTGGAGTTGGCGGCGATCGACACCAGCACGCCGCGCGCACCCTGCAGCTTGATGTCCTCGAGCAGAGGGCTGTGGATGGCCAGCTCGGTCGCCTTGCGCGCACGGTCATCGCCACTGGCACGGCCGCTGCCCATCATCGCCATGCCCTGTTCCGACATGACGGTACGCACGTCGGCGAAGTCGACATTGATCAGACCCTGACGCAGGATCATGTCGGCGATGCCGCGCACGGCGCCGAGCAGGACGTTGTTGGCGGCGGAGAAAGCCTCCACCAGCGACACCTTGCCGAGGACGGCGAGCAGACGATCATTGGGGATGGTGATCAGCGAATCGACATGCTGAGCGAGAGCAGCGATGCCTTGCGCAGCGGCGTCACCACGGCGCTTGCCTTCAAAGGCGAAAGGCTTGGTGACGACGCCGACGGTGAGGATACCCATCTCGCGCGCCACTTCGGCGATGACCGGCGCCCCGCCGGTGCCGGTGCCGCCGCCCATGCCGGCGGTGATGAAGACCATGTCGGCGCCTTGCAGGGCTTCGCGCAGACGATCGCGATCCTCGACCGCCGCCTGCCGACCGACTTCGGGATTGGCGCCGGCGCCGAGTCCGCGCGTGATCGCCGAACCGAGACGCATGCAGGTCGGCGCACTCATCTTCTGCAGGGCCTGGACATCGGTGTTGGCACAGATGAAGTCGACACCGTGCATCTTGCTCATCACCATGTGCTCGACGGCATTGCAGCCGCCGCCACCGACACCGAGCACCTTGATCACGGCGCCACTGTGTTCGGGCAGGCTCATTTCCGCCAATTCAAATACATTGCTCATCTTGCTCTCCTGTCTTGACCCGACCGCTTCTGACCCGACGCCCGTGCGTCAGAAATTATTCGCCAGCCAGCGGCGCGCCCGCGCCACCATGCCGTCTTCCTGTTCACCGCTGGCGCGACTGAAAGTCGTCACCTGCCCCTTGCCACGCGCCAGTTCCTGCTGCCCCCAGAGCAGCAGCCCCACCGCTGTGGCGTAGATGGGATTGCGCAAAATGTCCGCCATGCCGCTCAAGCGCCCCTGCGAGGGCAGACCTAAGCGCACCGGCATGTGGAACACCGACTCCGCCAGCTGCACCGCACCTTCGATGCGCGATGCACCACCGGTGAGAACGATACCCGCCGGCAGGCGATGCAGCATGTCGCTGCGCTCGAGCTCGGCCAGCACCATGTAGAAGAGCTCGTCGTAACGCGGCTCCACCACCTCGGCGAGGGTCTGGCGCGACATCTTGCGCACACCGCGTTCACCCATACCCGGCACTTCGATCTCCTGCTCGGGATTGACCATCTGCGCCAGCGCCGACGCATAACGCATCTTCAGCTCATTGGCGTCCTGGGTCGGCGTACGCAGCGTCATGGCGATATCGTTGGTGACCTGGTCACCCGCGATCGGGATGGTGGCGGTATAGCGTATGGCGCCGCCATAGAATACCGCGATATCGGTGGTTCCTGCACCCATATCGACGACACAGACGCCGAGTTCGCGCTCATCTTCGGTGAGCACGGCATATCCCGAGGCGAGTTGCTCGAGCACCATGCCATCGACCGCCAGATCACTGTCGTGCACACACTTCTCGATGTTCTGCTGCGCGTTGTTGAGCGCCGAGATGACGTGGATATGCGCTTCCAGGCGCTTCGCCGACATGCCGACCGGAGAACGGATATCGTCCTGGTCATCGACGACGAAGTCCTGCGGCAGGATGTGCAGGATGCCATGATCGGCGGGCAGGGAACCGCTCTTGGCGGTATCGATGACGCGCGCCACGTCTTCTTCGCTGACCATGCCAGCGACGGCGACGACCGCCTGGGCGTTGCGTCCACCGATATGGCTGCCGGCGATACCGACATAGACGGTGTGGATATTGCAGTTGGCCATGAGCGCCGCCTCACGCACGGCGCCATCGATGGCCTGACGCGTCAGCTCCATGTTGACGACGGCGCCGCGTTTGACGCCCAGTGAAGGACGTGTCCCGATGCCCATGACCTCGACGCTCTGGTCGGGGTGCAGACGCGCCACCACCGCTGCCACCTTGGAAGTGCCGATATCGAGCGCTGCGATCATCGGCGCCTCCGCCCCCAGTCGCCCCGCCCGCAAACCCGTGACGGAAAATCGGCTCGTCGTTGCCATCGCATTCATCTCCCTTTTCATCATGTCAATTCTTGTTCCATGCCACCGCGATGCCATTGCTGTAACGCAGGTCGACGGCGTGTATCTGTCCCACCCTGGCCGCCAGCTCATGGCGATAGAGCACGACGAAGCGCTGCAGCTTGTCGAGCGTGTCATGCGCATCGACACGCAGCTCCAGTCCATCGTCGAGACGCAGGCGCCAGGACATGCGCTCGGTCAGTTCAAGCTCGGTGATGTGCAGTTCGACCTGCGCCAGGATGGCGTTCATGGCGCGGTACTGCGCCATGACATAGAGCGCCTGGTCGGCTGGACCATAGAGCAGCGGCAGGCCGGCGATCAGATGCACCTCGCTCGGCGTGAAGATCTGCCCCTGCGAACTGATATAGGCGTGCTGCCCCCACAGGGCGACCGGACGACGCTCGTGGATGTCGACATCGATACTATCCGGCCAAACGCGCGTCACCCGTGCCGACTCTACCCAGGGCGAACTCAAAGCGGCCGCCTGGACGCGTGACAGATCGACCTGCCAGAAGTCGCCACGCACGGCGCTGGCGAGCAGACCTGACAGCTCGTCACGGCGCAGGGCATGAAAATCACCGTGTACGCGTACCGCCTGCACCGTCATCGTCGGCCAGCTCCGCGCCACCATGCCGAAAAGGGCGATGCAAGCCAGCAGCAGCAGGACGATGAGAAGATCAAGCAGGCGCCAGCGCAGCCGCAGACGCGGCCGTTCACCGGTGAGGATGGCGCTGTTCATAGGGTCTGATCCAGAATGCGCAGACACAGACGGGGAAAATCGAGACCGGCCGCGCGCGCTGCCATCGGCACCAGGGAGTGATCGGTCATCCCCGGCACCGTGTTGATCTCGAGCAGCCAGAAGCGCCCCTGCGCGTCGCGCATGGCATCGATACGCCCCCAGCCGCGCGCACCGAGACCGGCAAAAGCGCGACGCGCCAGATCCTGCAGGGCCTGCTCGGTTTGCGCATCAAGACCGCAGGGCAGCAGATACTGGGTGTCGCCGGCACGGTACTTGGCGTCGTAGTCGTAAAAAGCATGCGGCGTCTGCAGGCGTATCACCGGCAGGGCGCGCTCACCGAGCAGAGGGATGGTGAACTCCTCACCCTGAATATAAGCCTCGGCGATGACCAGGGCATCGTACTGCGCCGCCTGGGCATAGGCGCTTTCCAGCTGCTCACGCCGATCGACCTTGCTCATGCCGATGCTCGACCCTTCATGCGCCGGCTTGATCATCAGCGGCAGGCCGAGTTCGGCGACGACGGCATCGAAGTCCATACCGGCGAACAGACGGCGAAAGGCCGGCGTCGGCAAGCCCTGTCCGAGCCAGATCTGCTTGCTGCGCATCTTGTCCATGCCGAGGGCGGAAGCGAGCACACCACTGCCGGTGTAAGGCAGGTCGAGGAGTTCCAGAGCACCCTGCATGCAACCATCCTCACCACCGCGACCGTGCAGGGCGATGAAGGCGCGATCGAACTGACGCAACTCGGTGATGGCGCGCTCGGCCGGGTCGAAGGCCTGAGCATCGACGCCGGCGCCTTGCAGGGCGGCGAGAACGGCAGCACCGCTGCGCAGGGAAATCTCACGCTCGGCAGAGTTGCCACCGAGCAGAACGGCGACGCGACCATAGGCCTGGGGAGAGGTCGTCATACCGGCTCCTGGGGTGAACGATAGAGATGATGTTGCGCCAGATCTTGCGCGATGGCGCCGACGTTGCCGGCACCCTGGGTGATGAGGACGTCACCCGGGCGCAACTGGCCGCGCAGCAGATCGGGCAGACTGGCGCTGTCCTCGACGTGGATAGGTTCGACACCGCGCGCGCGCAGGCTGCGCGCCAGCGAACGGGCGTCAGCGCCAGGGATCGCCTTTTCACCGGCACTGTAGACGTCGAGCAGGAGCAGCTGATCGACGCTGCTGAGCACGCGCACGAAGTCTTCATAGCAATCGCGCGTGCGCGTGTAGCGATGCGGCTGAAAGAGCATGACGATGCGGCGCTGAGGGAAGCTCTGCCGCGCCGCCAGCAGGGTCGCCTCGACTTCGCGCGGATGATGACCATAGTCGTCGACCAGGGTGATCTCGCCACCCGCCTCGGGGATGCGCGCGAGGATGGAGAAACGTCGGCCCACCCCCTGAAAATGAGCCAGGGCATTCTGCATGTGCGCGATATCGACACCCTCGTCGGAGCAGACGGCGATGGCGGCCAGAGCGTTGAGCACATTGTGGCGTCCGGGCAGGTTGAGTTCGATGCGCACCGCCGCGCTGTCTCCCGGGCGCTGCAGAGTGAAGTGCGTGCGCAAGCCATCGAAGACGACGTCACTGGCGCGATAGTCGACACCTTCGGCGAAGCCATAGGTCAGCACCGGCCGCGCCACCTCTGGCAGCATGGCGCGCAGCACCGGATCATCGGCACAGAGGACGGCGAGTCCATAGAAGGGCAGGTTGTGTAAAAACTCGACGAAGGTCGCCTGCAGACGGGCAAAGTCACCGCCATAGGTCTCCATATGATCGGCATCGACGTTGGTGACGATGCTGACCATGGGCTGCAGATGCAAAAAGGAGGCGTCGCTCTCATCGGCCTCGGCGACAAAATAGCGGCTGGCGCCGAGGCGGGCATTGGTGCCAGCGCTGTTGAGGAGGCCACCGATGACATAGGTCGGGTCACGCCCAGCCTCCGCCAGAATGGAGGCGACCAGAGAGGTCGTCGTCGTCTTGCCATGCGTCCCAGCGACGGCGATACCATGCCGGTAGCGCATCAGCTCAGCCAGCATCTCGGCGCGTTTGACGATGGGCAGACGCAGGCTGCGCGCGGCGCTGATCTCGGCATTGCTCTCATCGATGGCCGTCGACACGACGAGGGCGTCGGCGCCTTGTACCTGCTCGGCACGATGTCCGATGAAGATGGTCGCGCCGAGATCCTGCAGGCGCTGCGTGCTGGCGCTGGCGCGCAGATCGCTGCCGCTGATCGCATAGCCCTGGTTGAGCAGCACCTCGGCGATGCCGCACATGCCGGCGCCACCGATGCCGATGAAATGCAAGCGCCGTATGCGCCGCATCTCGGGAATATCGCCATGACGGCGGGCCTTGGAAGTCATCGCATCACCTCATCACACTGTTCGATCACCGCCTGTGTCGCCTGCGGCCGCGCCAGCTGTCGTGCCTGCAGCGCCATCGCCGACAGACGTCCGGCGACGCACAGCGGGCGCAAAGCCGCCAGCAGACCGGCGACATCGAGGTCTTGCTGTGGGCAAAGCACGGCAGCCCCGTTCTGACTGAGAAACTCGGCGTTGCGGCGTTGATGGTCATCGACCGCCTGCGGCAGGGGAATGAGCAGGCTGGCCACCCCCACCGCTGCCAGCTCGGCGATGGTCAGGGCGCCGGCACGGCAGATGACGAGATCGGCGTCGGCGTAAGCGGCGGCCATATCGTCGATGAAGCCGCGCACGTCGACCGGCCCGGACAGAGCGGCATAGCGCTGTTCGGTCGCCGCCACATGGCGCTCACCACACTGATGCACAACCACCAGGGACTGCTCCTGCGCCAGCAGCGTCAGGGCCTGTGGCACGAGCACATTCAAGGCCTCGGCACCCTGACTGCCGCCGAGGACGAGCAGATGCAGTCCGGCGCGCACGCGCTGGCGCTGCTGGGGCGGCGCGACGGCGAGAATCTGCGCACGCACCGGATTGCCGACATAGACCGTATGCCGGCCTGGCAGTACCTGCGGAAACCCGGTGAGGACACGGCTGGCCAGATGCGCCAGCAGACGGTTGCTCAGGCCGGGAGCGGCGTTTTGCTCATGGATGACGAGAGGCACACCGGCCAAGCGGGCGGCGAGGCCGGCGGGGCCACTGGCATACCCGCCCATGCCGAGGGCCAGACACACCGCGTCGCGACGCATCAGACGCCAGGCGCGATAGGTGGCGCCGAGCAGAAGG
The DNA here is from genome assembly GCA_021833365.1 of Pseudomonadota bacterium. GTDB lineage: Bacteria > Pseudomonadota > Gammaproteobacteria > Pseudomonadales > Moraxellaceae > JAJZHK01. Next base: position 39,438 of record JAKBFV010000015.1, read on the forward strand.
CTGAGGGCGCGCAGGCGTTCACGCCAGCCCTTGCCACGCAGACCGCGCACCGGCAAGGTGTGCAGGGTGATGCCGGCCGCCGGTACCAGGCGCGCCTCGATACCGGCAGCGCTGCCTATCCACTCGACGACGAGGCCACGCGCACGCCACTGCTCGGCGACGGCAAGAGCTGGAAAGACATGTCCGCCGGTACCGCCAGCGAGAATCATGACCACCGGCTTCATGACAGCACCTCCGCCGGCGCGACGTTCTCGCGATCGATACGTAGAAGCAAAGCGACCATGACCAGCTCGACGACCAGGCTGCTGCCACCATAGCTCACCAGCGGCAGGGTCAGACCCTTGGTCGGCAGGGCACCGGCGGTCACCGCCATATTGATCAGCGCCTGCACGGCGATGAGCACGGACAGGCCGTAAGCAAGATAAGCGGCAAAAAGTCGCCCCTGCAGCTCTGCCTGACGACCGATGCGCAGACCTTGCAGGACAAGGATGACGAACAGGGCGAGGATGACCGTGAGGCCGAGCAGACCGAACTCTTCGGCGAGCACCGCGAGCACGAAGTCAGTATGCGCCTCCGGCAGATAGAACAGCTTCTGCACGCTGTTGCCGAGACCGACGCCGAAAAGACCGCCGCGCCCATAAGCGATCTCCGACTGGATCAACTGGTAACCGCTGCCCAGAGGATGAGCCCAGGGGTCGGCATAAGCGATCAGTCGCTGCAGGCGATAACTGGCGCGCACGGCGAGGACGGCGGCTCCGGCCAGACCCAGGAGGAGCAGGGAGAGATAGACCAGCAGCTGGCTACCGGCCAGCCAGAGCATGGCGGCGACGCTGATGCAGAGAACGACGGCAGCGCCGAAATCCGGCTCCAGCATGAGCAGCAGAATATAGAGAGCGCAAGGCAGGATGATCCTGAAAACAGGCCGCCACTGATGCCGTACCTGCGACTCGAAGCGATCGAGAAAACCAGCCATGTACAGGACCAGGGTGAGCTTGGCGATCTCGGAAGGCTGCAGGGTCAAGGCGCCGACGCCGATCCAGCGTGAACTGCCATTGACGTGGCGACTGATGCCCGGCACCAGGACGGCGACGAGCAAGAGGCTACCGAACCCGAGCACCACTCGCCCCCGCATCTGCCACCAGGCCAGCGGCAGTTGATAGACCAGAAAGCCGAGTGTCAGCCCGACCGCGACATAGATGAGGTGGCGCAGCAGAAAATAGAAAGGATGCCCCCACTGTGCCGCGGTCACGTCCATCGACGCCGAGGCGACCATGATCAGACCGGTGCACAGCAGCAGGGCGACGACCAGCTGCAAGATCCAGCCCTGGCTTTGTGTCGTCATGCTCACGGCCTTCATAGGGCGGCCACCGCAGCGCTGAATTGGCGGCCACGATCGTGGTAATCCTTGAACATGTCCATCGATGCGCACGCCGGTGACAATAGAACCGCATCGCCGGCCACGGCCAGAGCGCGTGCCTGCGCCACCGCCTCGCTCATGCTGCTGGCGTGCTGACGCGGTAAATCCGTCGGTAGAATCGCCGCGATCGCTGGCGCGTCCTGGCCGATGAGGACGACGGCGCGGGCGTATTTCTGCAGGGGCGCGCGCAGGGGGCTAAAATCCTGCCCTTTGCCGAGGCCACCGAGAATGACGACCAGACGCGCACGCTGCCCGAGTCCCTCGATGGCGGCGACGGTGGCGCCGACATTGGTGCCTTTGGAGTCGTCATACCAGCGCAGCTGCGCCTTCTCAGCGATACATTGGCAGCGATGCTCGAGACCGCGAAAGGCGCGCAGGGTCGTCAACATGCTCGCCATGGGCAGGCCAGCGCGTTCACCGAGCGCGAGGGCGGCGAGGGCATTCAAGACATTGTGCTCGCCGGGAATGAGCAGTTCCCGCACCGCCAGCAACGCCTCATGGCCGCGACAGAGCTGGCGCTCACCGGCCACTTCGCACACCCCATACTGACCGAGATCGGGGCGGCCGCCACCAAAGGAGGTCACCGGCACGGAAGCGGCGACGAGCGGATAGGTGAGCGCGTCATCACGGTTGACGACACAGCTCTGTGTATGGCGGAAGATGCGCTGCTTGGCCTGATGGTAAGCCTGCATCGAACCGTGACGATCGAGGTGATCCTCGCTCATATTGAGGATGCAGGCAGCCACCGGTGCCAGGCTCTCTGTCGTCTCCAGCTGAAAACTCGACAACTCGAGGACATAGAGATCGGCCTTGTCGAGCGCCAACAGATCGAGGGCTGGCGTGCCGAGGTTACCGCCCACCGCCACACGCAGACCGGCGGCCTGCGCCATCTCGGCGACCAAGGTGGTGACTGTGCTCTTGGCGTTGGAGCCGGTGATGGCGACCACCGGCGCCTGCACGGCGCGCGCGAACAGCTCGATGTCGCCGATGATCGGGATGCCTGCCTGCCGCACCGCGTTCAGCAGCGCATCCTGCGGCGACAGACCGGGACTGAGGATGATCTCATCGGCGCTCAGCAGCAGCTCCTGCAGATCGCCGCCGCACTGCCGTGGCAGCTGCGGATACTGCTGGACGAACTCGTCGAGTCCGGGAGGATGGGCACGGGTGTCGGCGACGCTGACGCGATAACCGCGCGCACACAGATACCGGACGCAGGACAGACCACTCTTGCCCATGCCCAGCACCAGCTTGTGACCCGATCGTGTCATGATATTCGCCATACCCGCCTACCTGATCTTCAACGTCGACAGCCCGAGCAGCACCAGCACCAGACTGATGATCCAGAAGCGCACCACGACCTTGGTCTCCGGCCAGCCCTTGAGCTCAAAGTGATGATGGATGGGCGC
>JAKBFV010000086.1 GCA_021833365.1 Pseudomonadota bacterium
CTTCGCAGGACATACGCTCTTGATCGGTGGCAACAACGTCGGCAAGAGCACGATCTGCGAAGCACTCGATCTCGTGCTTGGGCCGGATCGTCTGAATCGAACACCGATCGTGTCCCAGGTCATCGACGGATCGCGTCGAGATGCCTTGCACATAGGCTTCCTGGATGACCGCCGTGAGCGCCTTCTCCGTCATGCGCCGAGGCTCGAGGAAACTCGGGAAATAGCCGCCCTTGCGCAGCTTGGGGATGCGCAGCTCCACGGTACCAGCTCGCGTCTCCCAATCTCTGCCACGGTAGCCGTTGCGCTGGACCTGGCGCTCTCCGGGCTTGCGCTCCCCATGAGCAGCCCCCGTTAGCCCTTCAACTTCCAGTTCCATCAGTCGGTGCGCGGAAAAGCAGATCATGTCATCGGCCATCGTCGTCATCCTCTGTGTTGTTGAGTTCGCAAACCAAACTCTACCGAAGATGCGCGATGACCAGCTACTCCCTTCTGTTACACCACTTCCTGGGACACGATCCGCGTTCTAAAAAAATCGAGCTCAAGCCTGCCATCTGATCTTCGCGTGCAGAGGAGCCAGATCCACCGCCTCCGGGCCGCTGCGAGCCCCGTTAAAAACGCCCGCCGCCCCATCCAGCAGTTGCCGCCTCCACTCCGCAATCTGGTTCGGATGCACTTCGAACTGCGCCGCTAACTCCGCCAGCGTCTTGTCCTTCCGGACTGTCGCCAGGGCGACCCGAGCCTTGAACTCCGGACTATGCGTGCACCGCGCCGACTTCCTCACAGCCATCAATCACTCCTCGCCAGCCCATCCTCGGGCCGGCATATTGCCCGGAGTTTCCACTTGTCGCACCGTTCAAAATCCTGCGGCCACTTCTCTGGCGGACGATCACGCCGCACGTAGCCCGCCCTATTCGATCGCCATCTTCCAGTCGTTGATCAGTCGTTGATCCTGTGTCTAGGCGAGATCCTGACCGTGCTATGCTGTGGCTTCCTCCTTGCAACCTGCCAACACCATGCGCCAACCGCACAACCGCCGCCAGATCGTGATGGCACGACGCCCGCCGCCGCTCTCCAGCAATCTCTCACGCATCCTGCGCCGTTTCTATGTCGCCATCGTCGCCCTGCTGACCCTGCTGATCCTCGGCAGCTGTGGCTTCCTTTTGCTCGGGCCGGCGCACACGCCCTTGAGCACGGCGCTGTACATGACCCTGATCACCATCACCACCGTTGGCTACGATGAGGCCGTGCCACTGCATACCGCCGCAGCGCAGCTTTTCGCGGGCATGCTGGCCTTGCTCGGGTTTGGCACCCTGACCTTTCTGTTTACCAGTTTGACCCTGTTCTTTTTTGAATCAGACATCGACGAACGACTGCGGAGAACACGTATGGACAGAGAGATCGCCCGTCTGCGCGGACATTACATCATCTGTGGCTATGGCCGCGTCGGCCGCAACGTTGGGCAGGAGTTGCTGAGCACCGGCCGTGCCTTCATCGCCGTCGAGGAGCAGGGTGAAACCCTGCGCCATGCCATCGAACGTCATCCTCGCCTGCTGTATCTGCAAGGCGACGCCAGCGATGACGAGATGCTGCTCATGGCCAATATCGAACAGGCGCGCGGCGTCTTCGCCGTCACCGGCGACGATTCACGCAACTTGATGATCGCCCTCAGCGCCAAACAGCTGCAGCCACAGGTGCGGGTGGTGGCGCGCTGCCATGACGTGCGCAACATCGGCAAGATGCAAAAAGCCGGCGCCGACGCCATCGTCTCGCCTGATTTCACCGGTGGCATGCGCATCGCCTCGGCGATGATCCGTCCGCAAGTGGTCACCTTTCTCGATGAAATGCTGCGCAGTGACGCCGGGCTGCGCGTCGAAGAGATCGCCCTGCCACATGACACGTCTCTGCACTCGCTCGAACACATTCCCCTGCGTGGCCAGAACTACATCATCGTCGCGCTGCGCCGCCAGCACGACACCGTGTTCAACCCGCCAGCGCATACGCCCCTGCAGGCGAACGACATCCTCATCGTCATGATCAATCCACAGGGACGCGAGGAACTCGCTCACCACCTCACCCCGAGTCAAGGTGATGGGGTCTTTGCCTGAGCAGCACAGCAAGGACCGGCCACCGCGTTAGCATGCGGGGCCGCCTTCGCCCTTGACCCGATAAGGAGGAGACTGCATGAAACCGACCGCACACCTGCACAACGATCACCGTTCGCGGCTGCTCCTCGCCTTGCTCACTGGCCTGCCTTTGGCGATCTGGCTGGCGCCGCGCACCGGAGCGTTGACCGCTCTGCTCGCCGCCTGGGATATCGGCATCGCCCTCTATCTTGTCCTGCTCGCCATCCTCATCCATCGCGCCGACGACAGCACCAGCCGCCAGCGCCTGAGTCAGCATCCGCACGGCTTCAGTCTCCTCGTCTGGATCGTCGTCACCGCCATGCTCTCCCTCATCTGTGCCGGTCTGATCATGAACATCCATGGCAGGGATGGCCATCATGTCGTACTGCTGTGTGCCATCGCTGTCGTTCTCGCCTGGCTGATGATGCACGCCGCCTTCGGTCGCTACTATGGGCAGATTCACCATGAGCTGCAGCAGCAGGTCAGCGATGGCGGTCTGCGCTTCGCCGGCGACCACCCACCGCGCCTGATCGACTTCTACTATCTCTCCTTTATGGTGGCACTATCCTATACCAGCGGCGACGTCGTCATCACGCATCATCGCCAGCGGCGTGTGTTGCTATTGCAGGCGCTCGTCGCTTTCATTTTCTACTCGACGGTGGTCACTTCCGTGCTCAGCGCCCTGTTTTTCCTGCCCGGACACGCTAGGCTCTAGCCGCGCTTGGCAACACGGAGAGCACCGGCGCCTAGAGGATGCAGAGTCGGTTCTGCCCGCTGCGCCGCGCTTCCAGGCGCGCCTCATCGAGGCGCATGAGCAAGGCTTCGATAGACTCATGACCCTTGAGCACGCTGACACCGGCGCTGAAGGTGCAAAAGAAATCCTGCAGCGAAGGATGCAGGCTGAGCGCGGCAAACTTCTGGCGCAGATCCTCGACGAGGCTGCCTGCACTGCTCAAGGCACAGTCGCTGAGCAGGATGATGAAGGTTTCACCGCCATAACGCCCGAGAAGGTCGGTACGACGGACACGATTGCGCAGAAGATGGGCCAGGGTGCGCAGGACCATGTCACCGATGAGATGACCGTAGGTGGCACGGATATCCTCAAAATGATCGATCTCCAGCAGAGCAACGCTCAAGGGCTTGCCATAGCGCTGACTGCGCTCGATCTCGGTAGCCAGGCGATTTTTGATCTCGCTCTGGGTCAGCAGCCCGGTCAACCCGTCACGCGTCAGCGCCTGGGTGAGCAGGCGTGAACGGCGCGCATGCGCGCGTACGCTAGCGATGAGCCGATCATCGCCATGCACGGCGAAGAGCACCTGATCAGCGATCTGCCAAAGCGGCGGTGCCGCCATGCCCTCGGCGACATAAAACAACAGTGGGACCTGCATCCAGGCGTCGTGCAGACGCACGAGGCCGGCCCACTGCATGGCGCTGTCCGAATCGACGGCATCGATCAACAACACCTCCGGCTGCAAACTCGACAGGCCGGCGAACAGCATCTCACCACGACTGACGCTCTGCACCAGCAGGCCGGCGGCAGCGAGGGGGGCCAGCAAGGGCGAATCGCCTTGTGGCGACAACAGGAGGACGCGCGCCGCCTCGCCCTGTTCGACGCTGAGGATCTGCGCTAGACGCTGATAGAGGCCGGCAAGATGCACCGGGCGACTGAAATAACCACCGACACCGGCACGCACCGCTGCCAGCTGCTCCTCGAAGCTCTCGTCATGACCGATCAAGATACAAGGTGGTGCCGCCTGCGCCGCACGCAGAGCCGCGATCCAGTCCAGTGCGGCAGCCTGTTCATGACGGGCGGGGCCGAGCAGGATGACCTGCGGTGGTCGCCGCAGGGTCGACGCCTGCAGGGCATCGAGGCGCAAAAAGACCTGCACGCGATACCCCATACTCTTCAGCTGCTGTGCCAGATGCTGGCCCTGGCTGGCATCGACGTCCTGCACATAGATCAGGGGCTCCTCAGCCGGACGTAACATCTCGCCACTGCCATCGAGATGCGCGACGACGTCAGCGAGTTCATCGAGCAAGGGTGCCAGCAGACTCAGCGCCGGTGGCTGCAGATCGCCGGCACGGCGTCCGACCCAAGGCTCGAGGCACTGCAGAAGATCGGCATGACCGACACCCTCCAGTTCCTGCAAAGGCTGCAGGACACTATGCAGGCGCCAGCGCACCTCCTTCTGCGTGTGGACGTCTTCTTGATGCAGACAGGCGACATACTCGCGCAAAGCGTCGAGGCGACGGCTCAATGCGCGTTCATCCGCGGACTCTTGATCCTCGCCAGGGGGGGGATACAACGACATGCGACGACACCTCCGAAAAGACCATGATCAGCATAGACCCCCGTGGCACAGATCGTCGACTCAGCGCTTGATCACCATGCCCTGACCGGTCGGTAAAGGCCAGACACGATAGCCGCGGCGTTCGAACCAGGGATCCTCCTGTATCTTCTGGGTACGGTAGACCATCGCCCATTCGTAGTCATCGAGCATGATGATGCCGCCACTGACGACACGATCGAAGAGAGCCTCGAGGACGGCGATCTCCGGCTCGGCCTGGTTGAGATCGATGTGCAGGTAGGCGATCTTCGAAGGCATTCCCTGGGCAAAGGACTCCGGCAACAGGCCACGGATCAGATGCACACGCGGATAGTCGGCGAAACGCGCGCAGACGCGCTCATAAAGGCCCTCCTTCTGATCGGCGAAGACGTGTCCCTGCGGATTGAAATCAAAGACGTCGTAACCCCAAAAATGTTGCGGAAAATCCTCCGCGCCAAAATAATCGATGACGGTCTTGATACCACTACCGAGATAGACACCACATTCGACGAAGTCCCCTGCCAGGGGGCGCACATGACAGGCGGCGCAGACGAGGAGATAACGCCGCCAGGCGATGGCCTGATCGGCATCGTTTTGCACATTGTTCCACCACGCCAGGCGGAAGCGCTCGTCATCGAGAAAGGAGTTGTTGCGCCCCCAGGTGAACAGGTTATCGCCGAGATAATAGCCTGGTTCCACCAAGCTCTTGGCTTCTTCCAGCAAGGCATGAAAACGCGCCGGGTCGCGTATGCCCCAACTCGCTTTGCCATCAAAATTGAAGATGAGGTCGGCGCGCGCCGGACTGAGAGGTGGCAGGAGAACATCGCTCATCGATCATTCCTCAAGGTAAGACGGTATCGGGAACATCCTTTTGTTCAAGTACGGCGAAAGACTGCGCCGGCAAACCGGCCAAGCGCCTTTCATGCATGGCCATATAAGCCGCTTCCAGCTCGCGCGTGCGCGCCCGGCTGCCAAAAAGCTGCTCGCGCAGATGCGGTTGCGCCAGATGCTGGCGTATGGTGGCGCGATAATCCGGTTCATGCGCCAGCGTGATGACGCAGTCACGATAAGCCTCGAGACTGTCGGTGACCAGCATCGGCAATTGCGCCGTATGCAGCAGACTGGCGGCCATGCGCCCGGCAAAGGTGTCACCGAGGCAAGTCACCAGCGGCAGACCACACCACAGGGCGTCGCTGCTCGTCGTGCCACCGTTGAACGGCAGGCTGTCGAGGGCGATGTCGGCGAGCGCGAGGCGCGACAAGTGCTCCTGATAGGGCAAGGAGTAAGCAAAACGCAGGCGATGCGGGTCGACCCCTTGCGCCTCGGCATAAGCGCAGAGGCGCTGCATCACGTCCGTGCTGTCGGCGAGCAGCCAGAGCAGTGCCTGCGGACAGGCCTTGAGAATGTCCATCCAGATCGAGAACATCACCGGGTTCATTTTGTAAGCGCCATTGAAGGAGCACAGCAGGAGGGCCTCCTCCGGCACCCCGAGCTCGGCGCGGGTCATCGGCAACGGCCGGGGACGGGCGTCATCATTGATCTGAAAGGTGGTCGGCAGATAGACCACCTGCTCGCTGTAATCCTGGCGGCGGTCGGGCGGAATCAGCCAGCGATCGGCGATGATGTAATCGTGATAGTCGGATCCCATGCTACCCGGATAGCCAAGGTAGTTGACCTGCACCGGCGCCAATCCACCCGCGAACAAGGATGTGCGCTCACCGACGGTGTGACCATTGAGGTCGACGGCGATGTCGATGTCATGTTCACGTGCGATCTGCCAGACCTGCTCGTCGCGACAGGCACTGATGTCGATGAAGTGTTCGGCAACACGGCGCAGGCGCTGCTGCATGCCGTCCTCCGGGCTGTCGCGCAGCGAATACAAAAAGACCTCGAAGCGCTGGCGATCGTGCAGCTCGTAGAGGCTGGCGCTGAGCAGGGAAACGGCGTGCTGGCAGAAGTCGGAGGAGACGTAGGCGATGCGCACACGTCCCGGACGGCGTGGCGGCCACGTCGCCGGCCGGTGTCCCGGACGGCGATCCTCGACATAGATGCGCGCAGCGTGCGTCTGCTGCGCCGAAGTCGCCGGCATCGCCAGCAAGGGCAGCAAAATGCTGCATTTGTCACCGGCGTCGATCTTGCGCAGAATGTCCGCGATATGCTCGAACAAGCCCTCCCACTTCGCCTGAAACATGCGCGTGAACAGCCAGGTGCCGAGCAGATAAGGCGTGTCCGGCGCGAACAGCAGAGCCTGCTGGGCGAAATACTCGGCCTGCGGCCATTCACGCCGGGAAACATGGATGTTGGCGGCATTGAGATAGGCCAGGGCATAGTCGGGCTTGACCCGCCAGCAGGCCTGATAGGCGGCCAGGGCGGCCTCCTGACGCCCCATCTCCTGCAGGATCAGGCCACGGTTGTAGTGCAGATCGGCGGCCTCACCTTGCACCTGCAGGGCGTGATCGATGGCAGCCAGAGCCTCATCATGGCGCTGCAGGGCGACCAGGGCATTGCTGAGATTGTTCCAGGCATCGACGTTGTCGGGAAAGAGTGCGATCGCCTGCTCGAAACTATGCTGGGCGGCGCCAGGGCGGCGCTGGCTCAGTTCATACACACCCCAGGCATTGATGGCCTGCGAGGCCGGCTCCGCCGGTGTTTTGAAATCGACGAGCAGGGCCTGCGCGGCGGCGATCTCGCCGGCCTCGAGGAGGAGGACGACGAGATTGCGGCGCACCTGTGGCTGATCCTGGTAGAGGGCATAAGAACGGCGGTAGCAGTCGCGGGCCTGAGCACGATCGCCGGCGGCCAGCGCCGCGTCACCCTGCCGACAGAGCGCCAGGACCTGCGCCGACACGTCCAGCACCGGCGCCGCCGTGCTCTTGATGCGTCGCGGCGGTCTCATGCACTACCTCCATCGGCACGCTGTATCTGGTACTTGCGCATCTTCTCCACCAAGGTGGTGCGGCGGATGCGCAATTTCTCGGCGGCGCGCGCGACGACACCATTGCAATCGTCGAGCGCCTGGGTGATGAAGGTCTTTTCCAGATTGTCGAGATAATCCTTGAGATCGAGACCATGCACCGGCAGGTTGGCCGCCGGCAGGTCATGCGCCAGCTGCATCGAGGGGCGTGGCGAGGACTCTTCCACCACAGCGGCTGGCATGGCTTCGCCCACCTCCTCATCACCGAGATGACGATAGCGCTTCGGCAGATCCTGCGCATTGACCAAACCATAGGGATGGGTGATGACCAGGCGTTCGATGAGATTGGCGAGCTCGCGCACATTGCCGAACCACTCATGCCGGGTCAAGGACATGATGGCGCCGGAAGAGAACTGCAGGGAGCCGCGTTTCTCACGCTCGAGCCGCTCGATCAGCTCGTTGATCAGGATGGGGATGTCCTCGGTGCGTTCGCGCAGCGGCGGCATCTCGATGGGAAAGACATTGAGGCGGTAATAGAGGTCCTCACGAAACCGCCCTTCCTGGATGAGTTCCTCGAGTTGCCGGTGTGTTGCCGCGATGATGCGCACGTCGGCCTTGAAGGTCTTGCTGCCGCCGACGCGCTCGAAGGTGCGCTCCTGCAGCACGCGCAGCAGCTTGACCTGCATGTGCAAGGGCATATCGCCGATCTCATCGAGAAACAGGGTGCCGCCCTGCGCCAGCTCGAAGCGCCCCGGGCGCGTGCTGATGGCGCCGGTGAAGGCGCCCTTTTCATGACCGAAGAGCTCGCTTTCGAGCAACTCGGGGGGAATGGCGCCGCAATTGACCGGCACGAAAGGCCCTTCCCGTCGGCTCGACTGGTAATGCAGATTACGCGCGACGACTTCCTTGCCCGTCCCCGATTCGCCGAGGATGAGGACGGTGACGTCCTTGTCGGCGACCTGCGCCATCAGGCGGCGTACCTCACAGACGGCACGACTGGCACCGACCAGGGAGCGAAAAAGCTCGGCGTCGCGGCGATAAATACGCGATGGATCGCTCTGCTGCTGATCGCGATAGATCTGGGCACGGCGCAGGCTGTCGACGAGCGGCGCATGACCGACGGGGACATCGATGCGACCGATGATCTGTTGCCGGAAACGCTCGTCACTGCGCTTCGGCTCCGGCAAGGCCTCGCCGAGCAGTACCAGGGGCAGACTCTTGTCCCAGGCGGCGACGGCTTCGACGATGCCGACCGCCTTCTCCGGGGGCGTGACGCCGATATAGGCGACGAAGAAATCACCGAGCTGGTGGCCACCACCGAGCAGCGTATCCAACCAACCATTTGAGGACGTCGCGACGACGACCTCACCGACGAAATCGAGGATGATCGACAGATCGTGACGTCTCTGCGCGTCGTCCTCAATCAGCAACACCTTGGAGTCATGCACCATCTTTGACACCGGCTTCTACCCACAGCTATGTATCGTGAGTGATCAGTTAAGCAGGAGATGCGCGACAGTCAAATAGTTGGCGCATAAATGCCGCAACAGGCGGCGAGAGACCGACACACGGCCGCTGTGATCAGCGGTCGCGCCAGGGGCTGTCGCGCAAAAAAGCGCGCAGGGAAGTGAGGCGGGCGGAAGCCTGCCTCTGTTGATCGGCACGCCAGGCCTGCAGAACGGCGATACATTCCTCGTAGCAGCTCTGCGCCGTCTGCGCCCATAGCGGCAGATCCGCCGTCACCGCCTGCGCCGCGAACCAGTCGCGCAATTGCTGGTCGAGCTCCTGTAGACGCTCGACATCGCCGGACGCACTGGCAGCGCGCAGATCGTCGAGTTGACGCTGCAGGGACTCAGGCATCGACGATACCATCCCAGCCCTCCTTGACCGTCAGCATCAGCGACTCCACTTCTTCGAGGGCGACGCGATCGCGATGCGCGTTGGCGTCATAGAGGCGACGCAACATATAGGCATAGAGGCGATCGAGGTTGGCGGCGATATCGCCGCCTTCCTTGATGTTCAGGCATTCGCGCAGATAGGAGATCATCTCGACCGAGCGGTTGAGCTGATGCGTGCGACCGGCGACATCGTCGTACTCCATGGCCCCGCGCGCTTTGCTCAACGCATCGAGCACACCCTGCATCAACATCTGCACCAGTCGATGCGGGTTGGCGTCGGTGACCATACCGGTGGCATGGACCTGGTGATAGCTCTTCATGGCCAGACTGGCATTCATGCGATGGACTCCTCAATGCTTCAGGCGGGCGATCGTGTGATCGCATCATCCTTTGTAGCGACCGCCGGCGCCACCTCTTGAGCGGCAAATACGGCAAAACATTGGCGGCAAATTGGCGGCAAAAATTTTCCTAAAGCTTTGCCGCTTCGGGACGCTAGCTAGGGTAAGCGACCACGGCAGCACATCGAGCGCCTCGTCGTTGCCTAAGAACCCAAGGAGCACCCATCATGTCACTGATCATCAGCAACAACCTGAACTCCCTGATGGTTCAGACCAACCTGAGCGCCAACCAGAGCCAGCTGTCGACCGCCATGCAGCGCCTGTCCTCGGGCCTGCGCATCAACAGCGCCGCTGACGACGCCGCCGGTCTCGCCATCGCCACCAACCTCAACGCCCAGGCCAACGGCGACGGCCAAGCCAT
>JAKBFV010000087.1 GCA_021833365.1 Pseudomonadota bacterium
TGCCGAGGCGCGCCAGGCGGCGCAGTCGATCCAGCGCTACTTCAATCAGGCGGCACCGCTACATCATCAGGATGAAGCCGAGGATCTTTTCCCGATCCTGCTCGCTCTGCCCGGCCAGGACGCTGTGACAGCGCAGCGGTTTTTGCATGAACATCAGACGCTTGAGCCGCTGTGGCGGCAGATCGATGCGGCTCTGCAGTCTCTGCCCGTGACGCCGTGTCTCGACGCTGAGCTCGTCGATCGTTTCGCTGCCGCTTACGGTCGCCACGCTCAGGATGAAGAAGACTGGGCTCTGCCCTTGTTCGACGCCTTGCCGGCAGCGCAGCTACAGCGACTCGGGCAGCGCATGGTGGCGCGGCGAACTTGTAAATCCTGAGCTGTGCCCCCATTGTTGCAGGCATCGCCCGAACGATAAGGTGAGTCATGAGGAAGCTAGCGATGTCAAAGTATCGAAGTTACACGATGGTCATGGCCATGCTCGCCAGCCTGGTCATCAGCTCTCCAGCGCAGGCGCGTTTAGGGTCCTCGCATCGCATGTCGGGTGGTTATTCTTCTGGAATGAGCTACGGCTCCTCCTATGGCATGAGCAGTGGCAGCAGTCGTCTCGGCGGCGGTGGCGCGGTGGGCATGCAGCGCAATGACGTCGCGCAGCGTTTGCGCTATGGATCGTCGGCGACCCCGATGACCCCGATGAACTCGACGCCATCCTCCTATCGACCGGGTTGGGGCACCGTCGCCGGCGCAGCGGCGGCTGGTGGCGTGCTCGGCTATCTGCTCGGCGGGCACGGTGGCTATGGCGCCTATGGCATGATGGGCGGTGGTGGTGGCATGGGTTCGATCCTGCTCCTGCTGCTCGTTCTGTTCGCCCTGGCGTGGTGGTTGATGCGGCGACAGACGCCGACGCTGTCGCCACGCGCCACCTGGGAGCAGCAGCAGAGCTATGCGCCGATGACCAGCGGTCATACCTTCGCTGGCTGGAGTGAAGACCCGCAAAAAATCTTTCGCGAGTTGCAGGACATCAATACGCGGTGCGACGAAGTGTCCTTGCGTGCCGCCTGCACGCCTGCTCTGGCGCAGGACTTGCTGCCCAATATGGGCGGAGCGGCGGTGCAGATTCTCGAACTGCAGGCGGAAGTCGTCGATCAAAGCGAGGGTGTGGTCAGCGTGCGCTATCGTGGCACGGTGATGGAGGCGGGCTCGCACCCGGAGAGTCTCGACGAGCTGTGGAATTTCGTGCGCAATCCCGGTGCAGGACGGACATGGCTGCTGGCTGGCATTCAGCCGCTGTGAACGCTGTCCTGGCGCCGCGCCCGACCTTGGTACATATAGCCAAAGATGGCGGGTAGGCCGTCGGCGCGAAAGCGCCGGCCGTCACGCGTGTCGAATCCTGCTGCGCGCAGCAGGGCGTCGATGTCGCGATCGAGATGGCAGCCGTCGCCGAGGCGTTTTTGCAGCGGCGTGAGGCGGTGTTGCCAGCGTGCGATCGCGGTATCAGTGTGCAGGCCGTGCTCGACATAGAAAAACACACCGTCACGGCGCAGCACCCGATGGATTTCGGCGAGGGCGCGTGCGACGTCGGGGATGCTGCACAGGGTCCAGGTCGAGACGACAGCGTCGAAGCTCGCATCGGCGAAAGGCAGAGATTGGCCATCGAGCGTGGCATGCCGCACGGGCAGGGGGAACGCCTGCAAGCGCCGGCGGGCGCGCCGGGCGACGCCGGGATTGACGTCGAGGGCGTGCAGATGCAGACCCTGATGCGGATAGGCCAGGGTGTTGAGGCCAGTGCCAAAACCTATTTCCAGCACCTCGCCCTGCACACCGGCGAGAAGGTCGTGGCGCAACTGCATCAGACGCGGGTGCTGCATCACCTGGTCGAGAATCCAGGGGAAAATGTAGCGTTGATAGAAGGCCATGGCAGGAGTTCCGTCTGCGGTTGGTGAACCCACCCAAGCCAGGTACAAGATGGCTCCTGCACCTGGCTTTGCGCAAGATCACATGTTCGGATAATTGGGGCCGCCGCCGCCTTCCGGGGTCACCCAGTTGATGTTCTGTGCTGGATCCTTGATGTCACAGGTCTTGCAGTGTACGCAGTTCTGCGCATTGATCTGGAAGCGCTGACTGCCGTCGTCGTTGTCCAGCACCTCATAGACCCCAGCTGGGCAGTAGCGTTGTGCCGGTTCATCGTAGAGGGGCAGATTCTTCTTGATCGGGATCTGGCTGTCGCGCAGGGTCAAATGACAGGGCTGATCTTCCTCATGGTTGGTATTGGAGATGAACACCGACGATAGTTTGTCGAAGCTGATCTTGCCATCGGGCTTGGGGTAGGCGATGGGCTGTGACTGCGCTGCCAGGTCGAGGCAGGCGTGGTCGGGGGTGTTGTCATGCAGGGTCAGCGGTATCTTGCCGGCGAAGATATTCTGATCGATGAAGTTGAAGGCGGCACCCATGAAGGTGCCCATGCGATGCATGGCCGGACCGAAGTTGCGCGAGCGGTAGAGCTCATCATAGAGCCAGGATGCTTTGAACTCGGCCGAGTAGTCGATGTTACGGCTGAGGGTCGGTGCGGCCAGGGCCTTGAACACCGCTTCAGCGCAGAGCATGCCCGACTTCATGGCGGTGTGGCTGCCTTTGATCTTGGCATAGTTGAGGAATCCGGCTTCATCGCCGATCAGGCAGCCGCCGGGAAAGCCGGTCTTGGGCAGCGAGTTGAGACCACCTTTGACGAGAGCGCGGGCGCCATAGGCGACGCGCTTGCCGCCTTCGAGGAAATGGCGGATGTGCGGGTGCTGCTTCCAGCGCTGCATCTCATCGAAGGGCGAGACGTGTGGGTTGTGATAGGCCAGATCGATGATCTGGCCTAGGGCCACCTGATTGCCGGCGCTATGATAGAGAAAGAAACCACCGGTGCTGCCCGATTCATTCAGTGGCCAGCCCGTGCCGTGAATGACCAAGCCGGGACGGTGTTTGGCCGGATCGATGTCCCAGAGCTCCTTGATGCCGAGGCCATAGTGCTGCGGGTCGCTGTCCTTGTCGAGGTCGAAACGGCGGATCAGCTGTTTGCCGAGGTGGCCGCGACACCCTTCTGCGAACAGGGTATAGCGCGCATGCAGCTCATAGCCCGGGGTGAAAGAGTGCTTGTGCTGGCCATCGCGCGCCACACCCATGTCGCCGGTGAGGATGCCTTTCACCGCGCCGTCCTCATCGTAGAGGATCTCGCTGGCGGCGAAGCCGGGAAAGAGGTTGACTTCCAGGGCTTCGGCCTGCTCGGCCAGCCAGCGCACCAGATTGCCGAGGCTGATGATGTAGTTGCCATGGTTGTGGAAGGGTTTGGGGATGGCCCAGTGCGGTGGATGCACGGCCTTCGTGGCGCTGGTGAGGAAGACCACCTCATCGGCGCTGACCGGGGTATCGAGGGGGGCTTGGCGTTCTTTCCAGTCCGGGATCAGTTCATTCAAGGCGCTGGTCTCGAAGACCGCGCCTGAGAGGATATGTGCGCCGAACTCCGAGCCCTTTTCGACGACACAGACTGAGACATCGCGGCCACTCTCGATGGCCAGCTGGCGCAGGCGTATGGCTGCCGAGAGGCCGGCAGGCCCACCACCGACGATGACAACGTCGAATTCCATCGATTCTCTTTCCACGAGGTACTCCTTGGGCTGGGATGCGCCAAGGGCGCATCGGTGACGAGTTCGGGTCGTGCGTAGTATAAAGGGAGTGCTTGAGCAAGCCAAATGCCGAGGAGGTGGTGATGGGCCAGTTTGACATGGCGGACCTGCTCCGCGGGCTGGCGGCACAGGATGGCAAAAATCCACCGGGTTTACCGCCGGTGCATCTGTGGGAACCGCCTTTTTGTGGCGATATCGACATCCGCATCCATCGCGACGGACGCTGGACTTATCTCGGCAGCGTCATCGAGCGGCCAGCGCTGGTGCGCCTGTTCGCCAGCGTTCTGCGTCGCGATGAGGACGGCGACTACTATCTGGTGACGCCGGTGGAGAAGGTGCGTATCCAGGTCGAGGACGCGCCCTTGCAGGTGATCCGTGCCGAGCGCCGCCATGACGCCGCGCAAGGACCACTCTGGGTGCTGTACACGGCGACGCAGGATTGTATCGAACTTGGTCCACAACACCCGCTCTGGGTCGCGGAGAAAGCCGGCAGCGGTGAACCCATGCCTTACGTCCATGTGCGCGCGCGCTTGCACGCGCGTCTGATGCGCAATCCCTTCTATGAACTGGCGGCGGCGGCAGAGCCTGGTGAGTGTGTTGGCGAGCGCTGTCATTATGGCGTCTGGAGTGCCGGGCAGTTTTTTTCTCTCGGACTCGTCGATCGCGATGAATGGTGATCGTGACCGGCCTTGGGTTGATTTTGCCGTGTACGCGGCTATCGTCAAAGGAGGCAGGGGAGAGGTCAGGGCAGTCATGACAGAGTCGAAAACGGAGCAGGCAGCGCATGCTGTAGCCTGGATCAGTGTGCCCCGTCTCAACTCCCGGGCGCGTGATCCGCAGCATGCACAGCGGCTCAACCGTTTCCTCGCTTTTCAGGGTCTGCTCAATGATCGCCTGCTGCAACGCACCTATCTGCTCGATAATCCCGTCCTCGACGCCATCGATGCCGAAGCGGGGAAAGGCCTTCTATTGCCGCTGTTCTTGCCGCAATGGGCTTTGCTCATGGGCCAGATGATGCTGGCGCGCCAGCAGTTGATGATCGAATTGCTCGGTGACAGTGTCTGGTCGGAATTGGCGGAAAAGCCCGCCTTGACCGTGCGCCGCCAGATCCAGTACGACGATAGCGGGCAGGCGCATTGGCATGAACCGAACGCCCAGCCCAACCCGGCGCAATGGTTGCTGGAGACCTCGCGGCAGGTGCACGGCTGGTGGGAGTCCTGCCAGAGTCTGTTGCCTGAGCTCGGTGCTCTGCAGCCGGAGGCGGCGTTGGCCAGCCCGGTGACGCGGCGTCTGTGCTGCTGTGTCGAAGAGGACTATCTGAATGCAAACTTGCCGGCGGCTCTGGCGACCATCTATTTGCTCGAAAACGCTCTCAGTCATGACGTGACGCAGCGTCTGCGGCGCGCCGTCGAGCGCTGTCAGGATGAGGCTCTGCCGGTACCGGGTTTGCGCTTTTTTGACACCTTGCAGGGACTGGCGCGTGAGAGCAGCGCCCTGGCACAGCATTTTATCGAGGCCTGGTTTTTCTTTTCACCGGCCCCGAATGAAATCGCTTTTTTGCAGCAAATCGAAACCCTGTGCGCCGCTTATGAAGACTTCTGGCGGCAATTTCTGCCGTTTTGCTCAGGCGCCACTGGCCACGATCAGGCATAGTCCGGTCAGCTGCAGGCGCGTTTGTGCGAGCAGGCCGTTGGCGTGCTCGGCACGGGCGCGCAAGGCGTCGATCTCATCCTGACGTACGCTCGGATTGCGTTTTTGCAGCTCGATCAGACGGGCGATCTCCTGTTCGCCTTTGTGCTGATACTGCTCTCGCCAGAGCGGCAGGTTTTGCTGCAGGTGGCGTTCCGCGTGCGCCTCGGCATGCTGCAGCAGGGTGCGCACGGCCGGCATGCGCTCGTGCAGCAGGCGGCGCGCCGCGTGCTTGTCCATGCCTTGCAGCTGCCGTTGCAGGGCTAGGGCAGGAACCTGTGCTGCGAGATCCTGGCCCTGTGCGTCGATCAGGACACGGATGAGCGATTGTGGCAGCCAGGCCTGCAGGGCGAGATTCTGTGGGCTGACCACCTGTGGCTGGAACAAGGCTTCGAGCAGCAAGGTTCCGGCCGGAATGCGGCGATTGGTGAGGCGGGCGACATGGGTGTTGCCGAGGTCGCCGACGCTGAACAGATCGGTGCAGGCCTGCACCAGAGGATGTTCCCAGGTGAGATAAGCGACGTCCTCGCGCGCCAGAGCGGTAGCACGATGCCAGGTCACACTCAGCCCATCCTCATCCAGGCCGGGGAGGCTGCTGATGCGCTGTTGTGGATCCGGGCGCAGCATGAAGAGCTGTTCATGGTCGAGCTCGTCGCACTGGATATGCAGGGCGTCGAACAGTCGCCGACACCAGTCCATGCAGCGTGTTTCAGCGTCCTGCTCCTGCAGACTGGCGAGCAGGGGGGCGACGCGTTGTGGGCGATAGGAGCTGAGTTCGAGCAAACGGTCTCGGCCGGTCTCGAGCTCGCTTTCGAGCGCGAGTCGATGTGCGCGCACATCATCGATCAAGCTCTGCCAGGTGGCGGTGTCGGCGGCGAGGGCGGTGCAGCGGCGCTCGGCAAAAGCGGACTGTACGGCGCGCCCGACCTTGCAACTGCGCTCAAAAGCGTCGAGGCCGGTGTGGTACCACTGAATTTGACGTTCGGTGCGCGTTTGCGGCGTGCTCATGACATGGATCTGGATCGTCTGCCGCTGGCCGATGCGGTCGAGGCGGCCGATGCGCTGTTCGAGCAGATCGGCGTCGTCGGGAAGGTCGAAGAGGATCAGGTGCGCGGCGAATTGAAAATTGCGCCCTTCGCTGCCGATCTCGGAACAGATCAGCACCTGGGCACCCGACTCCTGATCGGCGAAATAGGCGGCGGCGCGGTCGCGTTCGAGCAGGCTCATACCTTCATGGAACATCGATGTGCGCAGACCCTCATGCAGACGTAGATGCTCTTCGAGGCGTCGCGCCACGTCCTGCTCATGGCAGATGAGCAGGGTCTTCTCGCGGCGCAGTTGGCGCAGGAGGGTGACCAGCGAGATCAGGCGCGCATCCTCGCGCAGTCGTTCGCGCGGCCAGTCCTGCTGTAGATCGAGATGGCTGTCCTGCTCTGCCAGTGTATGTAGGCACAATTGGCGTTGCGGAAACCCACCGATGGCCTTGCGCGTGTTGCGAAAGAGTAGGCGGCCGGTGCCGTGGCGATCGATGAGTTGATCGAGCGCTTCCTGGCGTAGCGCCGGTGTCGGGTCGCTGGCGCTCAGGTCGAGATCGGGGAGAGCGTTCTGCAGGGCCTGCTGGATCGCCGCTGGCAAGGGCGCTGCTGTATCGAGGGCGGTGGCCCAGGAGGCCGTGCGCACATGCTCGGACTCTTCAGCGAGCAGGGCGTCGAGGCTGGGAAACCGCTGTCGATCGAGCATGTGCAGGCGCGCGAAGTGACCGGCAAAACCGAGCTGCTCCGGCGTCGCGGTGAGCAGGAGAACGGCGGGACAGCACTCGGCCAAGCGGGCGATCGTCGTATAGGCGGTGGAGGCGTGTTCAGGGCTCCAGTCCAAATGGTGGGCTTCATCGACGATCAGCATATCGAAGCCGGCCTGCAGAGCGAGCTCGACATAGGTGGGGTCGGCGAGCAAGGTCTCCTGGGCGATCAGGATGAGCTGTTGCGCCAGGAAAGGGTTGCCGGTCTCTTGTTCTGCCGCAATGCGCGGTGCATCGAAGAGGCTGAAGCCGAGATTGAAGCGCCGCAGCAGTTCGACCAGCCACTGGTGCTGCAGATTCGCCGGTACGACGACGAGGCAACGTCGCACCCAGCCATACTGCCATTGGCGATGCAGGATGAGACCGGCCTCGATGGTCTTGCCGAGGCCGACTTCATCGGCGAGCAGGACGCGTGGCGCCTGGCGGCGGCTGACCTCATGGGCGACATCGAGCTGATGCGGGATCAGGTCGATGCGGGCGCCGAGAAAGCCACGCGCCAGCGTGTCCTGTTCGCTGCTGCGCATGGCCAGCCAGTCGTGGCGCAGGCGATAGAGCTCCTGGCCATCGATCTGACCGGCGAGCAGGCGCTCCTGCGGTAGATGCAGGTCGATGCTATGGCCGAGGCGGGTTTCCGGGAGCAAGCTGCTCTGTCCGGCTTCATCCTGCACGGTGTAGATGAGGATGCCGTGCTGCTCCTTGCTGGCGGTGATGAGCAGGCTGCGGCCCTGGTCGTCGTTGACGGTGTCGCCGACCTGTTTCGTCAAACGCGCCAGAGAGGCTGATTTGCGTGCATAGACGCGCGTTTCTTCACCGCCGGGAAAGAGCAGGGTGATGGTGCGCAGATCGGTGGCGACGACGATGCCGAGGCCGAGTTCTGTTTCATTTTCGCTGATCCAGCGTTGTCCAAGTTGCGCGTCATTCATGGCGAGGGATACGTCAAAAAGGTGGCGGGCTGTCCCAGTGCAGGCGACGTCCATCGCCAGGGTGGGTCAGGGCGAGATGACGGGCGTGCAGGCAGAGCCTGGGCTCGTCGGCACTCTGCGGCGCATAGAGGCGATCACCACGGATGGCGTGCCCGAGGCTTTGCATATGTACACGCAGTTGATGCGAGCGGCCGGTATAAGGCACTAGGTCGACACGTGTCCAGCTTGTTTCATAAGCACAGACGCGCCATAAGGTCAGGGCGGCTTTGCCGAGCTGAGTGTCGACGATATGGCGCGGCTTGTTGTCGGGGTCGTAGCGCAGGGGCAGGCGAACTTCGCCTTCCTCACCCTGCAGACGGCCATGCACGATGGCCTGATAGACCTTGTCGACCTCACGATCATGAAACTGTCGGCTCAGCTCGCGGTGGGCGTCGGCATGACGGGCATAGACCATGAGACCAGAAGTGTCCTGGTCGAGGCGGTGGACGGTACGGATCTGGGCATCGAGATCGCGCTGCAGGCGCAGAGCGACGCTATCGAAGTTTTCCGGCAGCCGCCCGGGAACACTCAACAAACCGGCGGGTTTGTCGATGATCAGCAGATCATCATCGATGTATACAATGTCGAAGCCGAGAGTCACGCCCATCTCCGCAGGATGCCGGGGCAGTTTAACAGGACTAGAGGACAGCGTCAGCGTTCACTTGACACTTCTCGTCAGTACATGCAATGATTCAAAAATGAATAATTCAAGATCCCATGATTTTGCCGAAGTACAAGACCTTGCCTCGCGCGCGCATCATCGCGCCACCGGTGAGAGTCTCGGGCGTGTCAGCGTCAATATCCTGATCAAGCACTGTGCCACCCTGCTCGGTGAGGTGCTCAGCGAAGTCCTGCGCCCGCACGGCCTGTGCTATAAAAATTATCTGATCATGGTCATGCTCTACAGTCGCCCGGACAGCACCGCCAACCCGTCCGAACTGTGCCTGGGTATGGCGGAGACGCGCTCGAACATGACGCGCTTGACCGATGAACTGGTCGAACGTGGCTGGGCGCAGCGCATCACCAACAGCGCCGACCGGCGGCGTGTCGATCTGTCGCTGACCGCCACCGGTGAGGCGCTGCTGCAGACGGTGATGCCGCGTCTGCGTGCCCATATCGCGCAGATCTATGCCGCTTTTTCGGAAACGGAACTCGATCAGCTGGAGCGCTCCCTGCTCAAATTGGTCGCCGTTCTCGAAGGACAGAGGAGTGTGCGGACGTGACGGCAAGGTCGTGGATCGTGCTCACCGGCGTCTTGATGCTCAGTGCTTGTGCTGGTTTGCCAGGGCATATCAAGACGCCGGCCGTGGATGCGACGCCCGCCACATGGCTGCCACCGGGCAGCGGTGCCTGGCCGTCGGCGCACTGGTGGAGCGATTTTCACGATGCGCGCTTGCAATCGTGGATCGAACGCGCACAAAAGCGCGCTCCAGCCATGCTGGTAGCGGCAGCGCGCCTCGATGAAGCGAGCGCCGGTAGTCGCCTCGCCAAGGCTGATCGCGGTGCTTCGGTGGC
>JAKBFV010000016.1 GCA_021833365.1 Pseudomonadota bacterium
ACTGGCGCGGCCTGTCTGCCAGTACTTCGATGCCTTTGCGCAACTCACCCACGGTCAGAACGCTTAGGAACAACGTGTTGGCAGGGCGTTCTGCAAACCCCTCGAGCACGTTGGCATCGGGGTCACGGCGCCGTAACTCAGACAGAACGTTGGTGTCGAGCAGATAACTCAAATGATCACCTCGCGGGTGCGGTCAACGTTCCGCGTGAGATCCACGTCATCGCTATCAAACAGCGGCGAACGACGCATGAACTCAACCAGCGATTGCCCCGCACCGCTGAGCCGTTCGTATTCGGCCCTGGACACCACCACAGCCACGGACCGTCCATGCCAGGTGATTTCCTGCGGTCCGGTATTCTCGGTCTCTCGCACGAGTTCCGACAGGTGGGCTTTAGCCTCTTGGATTTGCCAGGTGCGCATGAAAACCCCAAAACTCTGACTAGATTGGTCAGATTGTAACTCGAGTCCATGAGAGTGCCAAGTTTACGTCCCGACATCATTTGATCTCTTCATCCCACCCTATTCCAGGATAAAACAGAGGGCGCGTCCCACCTTGTTTTGGCAGAACGCGCCCCCGTGTGCAGCGCGCGACAGAGATGTGGTTATTGCTCCTTGGCCGGTGAACAGGCGACAGCCACGGCCGTTGCGGGTCGTAGAGGCTGTGCTGGCCGCGGTGGTGGCGCTGTATCTGCAAGCCCCGGCCAGATCGTACAAGAACCGCGCCAGCGCCCTTGCCGTTCTTTGCTGACCCTTGCGCTTTAAATATCGAGATTGGCGACGGCCAGGGCATTGTTCTCGATGAATTCGCGGCGCGGTTCGACCTGATCACCCATCAAGGTGGTGAAGATCTGATCGGCCTTGATCGCATCCTCGATGCTGACGCGCAGCATGCGGCGGATCTCCGGGTTCATCGTCGTATCCCAGAGCTGCTCCGGATTCATTTCTCCCAGGCCTTTGTAGCGCTGGATGCTGTGACCGCGACGCGATTCATTCATCAGCCACTGCACCGCTGCTTTGAAGCTGTCGATGCTCTGCCGGCGCTCACCGCGCGCGACATAAGCGCCTTCCTCGAGGAGATCACGGATCTGATCGCCGAGTTGCTTGAGGCTGGCGTATTCATGACTGTCGAGGAAGTCAGCGCCAAACTGATAGTGATGCGCGACACCGTGTGCCAGCATCTCGACATGCGGTATGTGCTGACCGGCAGCGTCTTCGACGACATCGACCCGAAAGCGTTGGCTCGGATCAGCGGCCTGCACCAGGCGGCTGGCGTAGCCCTGGCACCAGTCGGCCACGGCCTGTGCCTGCGTCAATTGCTCGCGCTGCAGGGCCGGACTGAGCAGGAGCTGCTCGAGCAGGATCTCCGGTACACGCCGGCTGAGGCGCTTGATCATCTGCATGACCTGGCGATATTCGCGTATAAGGCTCTGCAGACTGGTTCCCGACAGGGCCGGTGCCTGCTCGTGCACATGCAGGCTGGCGTCTTCCAGAGCTGCCTGCGTGAGGTGCCCTTCGAGCGCATCATCATCTTTAAGATATTGTTCCTGCTTACCTTTTTTGATTTTGTAAAGCGGCGGCTGGGCGATGTAGATATGACCGCGCGCGATCAGCTCAGGCATCTGGCGAAAGAAGAAGGTGAGCAGCAGGGTACGAATATGCGAGCCGTCGACGTCGGCGTCGGTCATGATGATGATCTTGTGATAGCGCAGCTTGTCGGGATTGTACTCATCGCGACCGATGCCACAGCCGAGGGCGGTGATCAAGGTGCCGACTTCCGCTGAAGAGAGCATTTTGTCGAAACGAGCTTTTTCGACATTGAGTATCTTACCCTTGAGCGGCAGGATGGCCTGCATACGGCGATTGCGCCCTTGCTTGGCTGAGCCACCGGCCGAATCACCCTCGACGAGGTAGAGTTCAGACAAGGCTGGGTCGCGTTCCTGGCAATCCGCCAGCTTACCTGGCAGGCCAGCGATGTCGAGAGCGCCCTTGCGCCGCGTCATCTCGCGTGCCTTGCGCGCCGCCTCACGCGCGCGCGCCGCATCGATCATCTTGCTGATGATGCTCTTGCCGGCCTGAGGATTCTCAAGCAGGTATTCCTCGAAACGCTCATTCATCAAAGTGGCGACCGCCTGCGTCACCTCGGAGGAGACGAGCTTGTCCTTGGTCTGACTGGAGAATTTTGGATCTGGTACCTTGACCGAGACGATGGCCGTCAAGCCTTCGCGTGCATCCTCGCCGCTGGTGTTGATCTTCTCCTTCTTCAGATACCCTTCACGCTCCATATAGGTATTGAGGGTACGGGTCAGTGCGGTGCGGAAACCCTGCAGATGGGTACCACCATCGCGCTGCGGAATATTGTTGGTAAAACAATAGACGGCTTCCTGGTAACCATCGTTCCACTGCAGGGCGATCTCGACACCGATGCCGCTGTCCTCAGCTCGGCCATTGAAATGGAAAACCTGGTTCAGGGGTGTCTTGTGGGTATTGAGATAATCGACGAAAGCTGACAAGCCACCTTCATACTGAAAGAGCTCTTCCTGTTGACTGCGCTCATCCTGCAAGAGAATTCTGACGCCGCTGTTGAGAAAGCTCAGTTCGCGCAGACGCTTGGCCAGGGTGTCAAAAGAAAAGTGTATGTTGTTGAAGGTCTGTGGTGAAGGCCAGAAGTGCACGCGTGTGCCCGTGCCTTCGGCGCTGCCGCTGACCTGCAGCGGTGCCTGCGGCACGCCGTCGTGATAGACCTGCTCATAGGTCTGTCCATTCCTCTTGATCGCCAGCTTGAGGACACTGGACAATGCGTTGACCACCGAGACACCGACACCATGCAGACCGCCCGAGACTTTGTAGGTGTTGTCATCGAATTTACCGCCGGCATGCAGGACGGTCATGATCACTTCTGCCGCCGAGACGCCCTCCTCGGCATGGATATCGACGGGAATGCCGCGACCATTGTCCTGTACGCTGACCGATTCATCCTGATGGATGGTGACGACGATCTCGCTGCAGTAACCGGCGAGAGCTTCGTCGATCGAGTTGTCGACGACTTCAAAGACCATATGATGCAGGCCGGATCCATCATCGGTATCACCGATGTACATACCGGGACGTTTACGAACGGCATCGAGACCCTTGAGGACCTTGATGCGTGATGAGTCATAATCGTTCTGTTCGCTCATTGCTGCTCTATCCCATCATGTTATGGATGCGGCCTTGTTCCACGTGGAACATCATACGCTCAACACCCTCGGTTTGCTGTAACCAATAGTCATCGGTGCTGGTCAGCCAAACCTGGGCGCGCAGACTCTGCAACATCTGCAAGCATAAGCCGCGGTAATGCTGATCCAGTTCGGAAGCAAAATCATCCATCAGCAGGCAGGGTCGAATGCCTTGCTCTTGCAGGATACTCAACTGTTTCAAACGAAATAGCGTCGTCCATATTTTCATCTGACCGCGTGACAAGATCTCCTGTGCCGGGCGCCCATCGATGCTCAGAACGACATCAGCGCGATGCGCGCCGCGTTGCGTATGACCGCGCTGCAGATCACGTTGCCGACCACTCGTCCAGACTTCCTGCAGATCACCTTCCCAGCCCGGTTCAAGACGGATGTCGATGTTCTGCTCCGGCAACCAGTGAGCGCTATCCACCGCCAGATCCTGGCGCAAGCGTTGTAAATAAGACTGCCGCCACTGACTCAGCTGCAGCGCCGCTGGCAGCATCTGTGCCTCCCAAACGCTGTACAAGGCATCATCGTTGCGCCCTTGCCGTAACAGACTATTACGCTGCTCGAGTGCGCGTTGATAGCGTTGCCACTGACGCAGAAATTCAGGTTCCACGTGGAACAATCCCCAGTCGAGAAGACGGCGACGTGCCATGGCCCCAGCGCTGAAATGATCCCAGCTGCCCGGTTCCATCAATAAAAGAGGAAAGCGCGCGATCAGCTGATGCAAGGCGACATCGTGTTCATCGAGGCGCAACTGTAAGTCACCGCGCCGCTGAATACCGATGCCGGCACGATGACCGCCCTCGGTCTCGACATAGACGTGTGCCGCCTCCGCTGCGCTAGCGATGAGATGGCGCAAGCGCGGCGTGCGGAAGGAACGTCCCAAGCCAAACAAACCGAGCGCTTCGAGCAAAGAAGACTTACCGGCGCCATTGGCGCCGATCAGAACATTCAGGGTCGCTCCTGGTCGCAACTCGACCTCACGCAGATTTCTCAAACCTTGCACACACAAGCGAGTGATCACGTCGATGCTAAAACTAGATACGCATCGGCATGACGACGTAGGCGGCGTCGCGTGACTCCTGCTCCTGCAGCAGGAGGGACGAATTTTGCCCGCCCAGGGTCAAAAGCGCATGCGGTTCTTCGAGGGCTGCCAGCACATCGAGCAGATAACCGACATTGAAACCGATCTCCAGTTCAGCGCCGCTGTAGTCGACTGCCACCTTCTCCTCGGCCTCTTCCTGCTCAGCATTGTTGGCAACGAGTTCCATCTCACCTGAGCGCAAAGTCAGACGCAGACCACGAAATTTTTCATTGCACAGAACCGAAACACGCAACAAAGCAGCGCGCAGTTCTTCGCGATGAGCGAGGACGTATTTATCGCCATCGCGCGGCAGGACACGCTCGTAGTCAGGGAAGCGTCCATCGATGAGCTTGGTGGTGAAGATGACCTGATCCATAAGGACGCGCAGATGATGCTGCCCGAGTTGCAAAGTCACCTGCCCGGGATTCTCGGCGAGCAGGCGCGACAGCTCGAGGACGGCCTTGCGCGGAATGATGGCCTGTTGACGCTGTTCGGTCGTATCGATCGACATATCACACAGAGCCAGACGATGGCCATCGGTCGATACCATGCGCAGAACTTCCGGGCGAATATCGAGCAGCATGCCGTTGAGGTAATAACGCACATCCTGCTGCGCCATGGCGAAGGAGGTCTTATCGATCAGCTTTTTCAGCTTCTGTGCGTCGAGTTCGAGAGTCTGCAGGCTGATGCTGTCCTGCAGGTTGGGAAAATCGCTGGCTGGCAGCGTCGCGACACGACTGCTGCTGCGTCCCGATTTGAACACCACACGCTGTTCTTCCACCTTGACCTGAACCATGGCCCCCGTTTTCAACTGCTTCAACCAGTCCACTGCCTTACGGCCAGGCAGGGTCACCGCTCCTTCCTGAAAGTCACCGTGCAGAGCGACTTGTGCTACCAGTTCGATTTCAGTATCGGTCCCGGTCAGACGCAACTGCCCCTGCTCGACTTCGAGCAGGATGTTCTGCAGGACGGCCATGGTCTGGCGCTTATCGACCACCGATGAGACCCATTGCAGGGGCTTCAACAAATCATCGCGTGTCAGAGAAAATTCCATGAGTATTCCTTCCTATCGAAATGAAGATCAGGTCTGCAAAGAGCGTAAAAGGCAAATATAGTCTTCTTCCAGGCGCGGGTCTTCGCGCCGCTTTTCCTGTACAGTTTTGCAAGCGTGCAGAACCGTGGTGTGGTCACGACCATCGAAAGCATCACCGATCTCGGGCAGAGAGAGATCCGTCAACTCACGCGCCAGGGCCATGGCGATCTGCCGTGGCCGGGCAAAGCTACGTGTCCGCTTCTTGCCGGTCAGTTCGCGCAGGGGAATGTGATAAAACTCGGCCACCACTTTTTGGATGTTATCGATGCTGACGAGTTTGGCATTGACGGCGACGATGTCGCGCAAAGACTCACGCGTCAAGCTCATATCGATACTGGGCAAACCGCGAAAACGTGCCACCGCGAAGACCTTATTCAAGGCGCCCTCGAGTTCACGCACATTCGTCTGCACCTGCTGGGCGATGAAAAAAGCGACGTCGCGCGGCAGATCGATGCCAAGAAATTCGGCTTTCTTCATCAAAATAGCGACGCGCGTCTCCAGTTCCGGTGCCTCGATCTGAACCGTCAGCCCCCAGGAAAAGCGCGACTTCAAGCGATCATCGAGCTGATCGAGCTCCTTGGGATACTTGTCAGAAGCAAGAACGATCTGCTTCGAACCGGCGAGGAGTTCATTGAAAGTATGAAAAAACTCGACCTGCGTCTGCGTCTTGCCAGCGAAAAAATGGATGTCGTCGATGAGCAGGACGTCGACCGAACGATAGCGTCGACTGAAATCTTCGACCTTGTGACGCAGAGAGGCGACATAGTCAGCGACGAAGGTCTCAGACCGACAATAGAGAACTTTGGCTCCCGGCATGCGCAAGCGGATACGGTTGCCAAGGGCATGCATGAGATGCGACTTGCCGAGGGCCGTCGGTCCATAGATGAACAAGGGATTGTGAGTTTTGCCTCCCGACTGCTCGGCGACCTGCATGCAGGCGGCATAAGCGAGCTGATTGGAGTGTCCTTGCACGAAATTGTCGAAAGTGTATTGTTCGTCGAGATGGCTATCGAAATGACCCGGCTGCAGTTCAGCGGCAGACGAGCGTGTCGGCACCGGCAGGCGTGTCGGAAGCTCAGGACGCGCACGTGGTACAGGGGCGACCGAACCGACCTCGACGATCAGCTCACGAAACTGACCGTCACTATGGCGCTCGAGCAACTCGACGATGCGTGCGCGATAAGCTTCGCGCAGACGCTCGACGAAAAAACGGTTGGGAGCGTAGAGGCAAAACACCCCCTCTGTACCGATAGCAGCTTGTAAGGGTTTGATCCAGGTGATGAAATCCTTGGGCAGCAGGCTTTCTTCGAGATCTGCCTGTATCCTCGCCCACAACGCTCCCGCTTGCACAAACACCTCGGCTCTTCCCTAGGACCCCTCATGCTAAACATTTATCCCGGTCAGCGCCAATCGAAGCCTGTGGATAAACCTTTGCAGGGATGTGGATAAGTCATCAATTTTTTTGGATAAGTCGTCATCGCGATGGCGACGGCACAAGTATCCAGTCACCATCACCATCTTGGACACAGGAAAAACCGGGCCCAAACCACAAGCTGATTAAAATAGTAAGCTACTGTATTATAAGCTATAAACAAACTTATCCACAAGCCATGCTCGACACTACAATAAAAACTATGCTTTTAAAAGCTTTCTAAAAAGCAATAGCAATAGCAGGGGCTGCGGAAGTCGCTGACCCCTGCAGGGGGCTTGACTAGTGACACGAGGATCAGTAACCTAGGCGACCTTTTCGAATCGACTCTGGATGATCACGCCATGAAGCGTACCTTTCAACCCAGCAACCTCAAGCGCAAGCGCGTCCATGGCTTCCGTGCTCGCATGGCCACCAAGAATGGCCGTCAGGTGCTCGCCCGCCGTCGCGCCAAGGGTCGCAAGCGTCTTTGTGTCTGAGTGACGCGACGAACATAGGACAGCGCTTCACACGGTCACAGAGATTGCTCAGACCGTCTGAATTCAAACGTGTTTTTGACAAGACGCAGAAAAAAGTCGTGACCACGAACTTCGTTCTTCTGTCGTCGAGTAGCGATGCTGAACGCCACCGAATCGGTCTCATCGTCGCCAAGAAACGTTTGAAGCTCGCTGTCCAGCGCAATCGCATCAAGCGCCTGTGTCGTGAGACCTTTCGTACTTCTTCCATGCAAGCTCCGGCCATCGATGTCATCGTCATGTTGCGGCAGAGTATCGCTGACGTCTACGATCCAGACCTCGCTGTCGAGTTGCAAAAAGCCCTGCACAAGATCGATCTCTTCTATCGTCGAGGGACGCCGACATGAAGGTTTGGTGGCGTAGATTCTGGATACTTCCGATACGCGCCTATCGCCTTCTCCTCAGCCCCTGGATGGGGCAGCAGTGCCGTTTTTACCCCAGCTGCAGCTGTTATACCGAACAGGCCATCCTGCGCCATGGTCTGCTGGCAGGTGTGCTGCTCGGTAGTTGGCGCATAGCCCGTTGCCATCCCTGGGCGCAAGGGGGCAACGATCCGGTTCCCGAACGATTCACCTTGGTGCGAGAAGACAAGCATGGAAATGCAACGTAGATTGGTGCTGGTCGGCCTGTTCATCGTCGGCTACCTGCTGTTCTGGAACTGGCAGAAAGAACACGAAAGCGTCGTCACCAGTGCGCCGACCGCAGCGACCGCCAGCAGCGTTGTCAGCGCTTCCGACATACCCCATCTCACCACCGCCACGACGCCCCCTGAACTGACCAGCAAGCCGGCGCCGACCGCGATCGAAGCACGCAATGACGTCATCGATCTGCACATCGATCCACGTGGCGGCGATATCGTCCAGCTCGGTCTGCTCACCTACTCGCAGCGCCAGGGCAGTCAGCAACCCTTTCTTCTCCTGCAAGATGAGCCACAGCACACTTTCGTCGCTGAAAGTGGCCTGATCGGTCAAGATGGACCGGACGCCCAGGCACAGCGTCCCCTCTACACGACGTCGGCACCGGTGCAGAGTCTGGCCGCCGGCAGCCAGACCCTCGACGTCGTCCTGCACTATGAAACGCCACAGGTCGCCATCGACAAGATCTATCAGCTGACGCGCGGCAGCTACGTCGTCAAACTCAGCTATCACATCGTCAACAAGTCGCAGTATCCCTGGAGTGGCCGTCTGTTTGCGCAATTCAAGCGCGATGACAGCGCTGATCCCAGTGCACAGTCGGGCTTACGCATCTCTTCTTTCCTCGGTGCCGCTTACTGGACCAAGGACAAGCCCTATAACAAGATCGCGCTCAAAAGCCTCGGCAAGGATGCCTTGCAATTGCAGGAGAAAGGCGGCTGGATCGCTCTCGTACAGCACTATTTCGTCAGTGCCTGGGTCCCTGATGCCGGCAGTGTCACGCGCTACAGCACACGCGCCCAGGATGGTATGAACTACGTATCGATGATCGGTAGTCCTCTCACCCTGGCGCCTGGTCAGAGTCTCGCCACGTCGGTGCATCTCTATGCCGGCCCCAAGATTCAACATGATCTGGCGGCGCTCAGTCCCGGCCTCGATCTTACCGTCGACTATGGCTGGCTGTGGCCGATCGCCGAAGCCTTGTTCTGGCTGCTGGTACATATCCATGATCTGATCGGCAATTGGGGCTGGTCCATCGTCGTTTTGACCATGGCGGTGAAGGGGCTGTTTTGGCCGCTTTCGGCGGCGAGTTATCGGTCGATGGCGCAGATGCGCAAGATCGCCCCGGAAATGCAGCGCATGCGCGAGCAATATGGCGAGGATAGACAGAAGCTGTCGCAGGCGATGATGGAGTTCTATCGCAAGGAAAAGATCAATCCTCTCGGCGGCTGCCTGCCCATGCTCGTACAGATGCCGGTCTTCATCGCTCTTTACTGGACATTGATGGAGAGCGTGCAACTGCGTCAGGCACCTTTTATCGGCTGGATCCATGATCTTGCCGATATGGACCACCTCTTCATCCTGCCGCTCGTCAACGGCCTTACCATGTACATTCAGCAGCATCTCAATCCAGCACCGGCGGATCCGACGCAGGCCAAGATGATGAAGCTCATGCCGATCATCTTCACCGGCTTCTTTTTATTTTTCCCCGCTGGCCTCGTGCTTTATTGGGTGGTGAGCAATATGATTTCCATCGCCCAGCAATGGGTGATCACCCGCCGTATCGAAGCAGCGGAGAAGCACTGAGAGTCTGCTGATGATCGCCAGCGATATCATCGTTGCTCTGGCGACGGCGCCGGGAGCCGCCGGTGTCGCCGTCCTCAGGCTGTCCGGGCGTGGTTGCGGTGAGCTGTTGCGTGCCCACCTCGCCCCCGCCGGCCCACTCCCTGAGCGTCGCGCCAGTCTGCGTGACTTCGTCGATAGCCAAGGTCAAACGCTCGACCGGGGTCTGGTGCTCTATTTTCCAGCGCCACATTCCTTTACCGGCGAAGACGTCGTCGAATTTCAGGGACATGGCAGTCCGGTGATGATGGCCATCCTGCTGCGCCAGCTGCAGCACAGCGGCGCGCGACTGGCACGGCCGGGAGAGTTCAGTGAGAGGGCCTTCCATCATGGCCGCCTCGACCTGGCACAGGCCGAAGCGATCGCCGATCTCATCGCCGCCGGCTCAGAGCAGGCGGCACGCTCGGCCATGCGCTCCCTGCAAGGGGAGTTCTCACGCCGCGTCGCCAGCGTCGCGCAAGCCCTGACGACGGTACGTGTCTACGTCGAAGCGGCCATCGATTTCAGCGATCAGGACATCGATTTTCTGCACAGCGAGCAACTCCTCGCTGATCTAAACAAGCTGCGCCATCTGCTCGCTGAAACTTTGCAGGAGGCGCGCCAGGGGCAACTCCTGCAAAAGGGTATCAGCGTCGTCATCGCCGGTCATCCCAATGTCGGAAAATCGAGTCTGCTCAATGCCTTGGCCGGCGATGACGTCGCCATCGTCAGCGAGCACGCCGGGACGACGCGCGACATCCTGCGGCAAAACCTCGTACTGCAGGGTATGCCGGTGCAGGTGCTCGACACCGCTGGATGGCGTGAGAGTGACGACCCGGTGGAGAGCGAAGGCATACGTCGTGCCCTCCTGGCGGCGGAAAAAGCCGATGCCCTGCTCTATCTTTTCGATACCGATGGCGACCTCAAAGACATCGTCGCCGATCTACAGGCGCGCTCGACCTGGCCGCTTGATATCCGACGCCTGCTGCTGGTGCGCAACAAGATCGATCGTTGTCCACAGTGGCAGGATAGCTTTTTGCAGATCGAGGGCCAGCGTTGCGAAGTGATCGGCATCAGCGCCAAGTACGGTCAGGGCATCGAAGCCTTGCAAGACCGCCTTGCTCAGCTGGTGGGACGCACACCGACGGAACTGCCCTTTCTCGCCCGTCAGCGTCACATCGAAGCGCTGGAACAGGCCTGGCAGTATCTCGAAGCCGCGCAAGCGCAGCTGCAGCAAGGCATGGGTGATCTCGCCGCCGAAGACTTGCGCTGCATGCAGGGCAGCCTCGCCAGCCTCTGTGGCGAGATGCTGCCCGATGAGCTGCTCGGACACATCTTCGCGTCCTTTTGCATCGGCAAGTGAGGCTCAGTCGAGGCGCGTCTTGTCGCGTAGCTTCTCAGCGACGGCGCGATGTTCCTCGAGGGCGGCGAAGACATCAGAGATGCCATCGCCGATCTCCTGATTCATCTGCCGCAGCAGTCCATAGACCTGTTCGACGCGTTGCCGGTAGATCTTGACGGCATCGAGATCCTGCGATCCGCTGGCCTCGAGAATGGCGGTATCGATGCTGCGATGCAGGGTTTGCACGCGATCGAGACCCTGTTCCAGACTTTCCTGGACGAGATCCTTGAGCACCTCAAGACGGCTGAGTAGCTGTGTCATACCAACTCCGTGCGTGGACGCGAAAAAAGACGATCAGGCAGAGCATAGCGCAAAATGCGCCGGCCGGCGGCCAGCACCTGCTGGCCAAGGGAACCGGTATGGTAGCGCAGGCCATATTTGGCGGCGATGGCCTTGACCCGTGGCGCCATCTCGGCGTAGCGCCAGGCCGGCAGATCGGGAAAGAGATGATGCTCGATCTGATGGCTAAGGTTGCCGCTCAGGATATGGAACCAACGGCCACCCTCGATGTTGCTCGATCCGAGGATCTGCCGCCGATACCACTGACCGCGGCTTTCATGGGCGAGGCAGCTGTCGGGAAAGGTCTCCACCTCTTCGGTGAAATGACCGCAGAAGATGATGGTGAAGGCCCAGATATTGCGCACCAGGTTGGCGGTGAAATTGCCGAGCAGCACCGGTAGAAAGCTGGGACCGGCGAGCAAGGGAAAGAAGACGTAGTCCTTGAGCGTCTGACGCTTGATCTTGGCGAGGATGGGGCGCAGTTCAGCGCGCAGCTGTGTCAGCGATTTTTCGCCTTTGAACAGCTTTTCGAACTCGAGATCATGCAGAGCGACACCCCATTCGAAGGCCAAGGCGAGAATGAGCGCATAGAGAGGCTGCGCCAACGCGGCTGGATACCAGGGCTGATCAGGAAAGAGGCGCAGAATGCCATAACCGACATCGCGATCGCGGCCGACGATGTTGGTGTAGGTGTGGTGCATGTAGTTGTGGGAATGCCGCCACTGATCGGCCGGGCAGACATTGTCCCACTCATAGACCTTGCCCTGCAGGCTCGGCTCATGCATCCAGTCGTACTGGCCGTGCATGACGTTATGGCCAAGCTCCATATTCTCGAGGATTTTGGAGAAGGACAGAGCCGCCGTGCCGAGCAGCCAGAAAGGTGGCAGCCAGCCGAGCATGAGCATGCCGCGACCGGCGGCCTCGCTGTAACGGACGTAGGCGACGATGCGCTCGATGTAGGCACGGTCTTCGGCGCCACAGCGGGCGAGAGTCTCCTGGCGCAGCTGATCGAGTTCTTCCGCCAGTGCTTCCCACTGGACAGTGGTGACGCGTAGAGCCTGATTCATGATAGATCCCTCACAAGGACAGGTCGATATCGGTGAGTGGGCGCGAGATACACAGGCGTATATCCTCTTCGCCCTCCTCGCTGATGCTGCCATCGATGGCGTTCTGCACGCGTCCCTGGAGCTTGCGGCAGGTGCAGGACATACAGATGCCCTGACGGCAGCCATAGGCTGGTTGCAGACCGGCGTCCTCGAGGCTTTCGAGCAGGAGCTGCTGCGTCGTCATGGCGACGGCGCGATCCTTGACGCGCACGGTCACGGCGGCACCATCCGGGGCCATGTGCAGATCGCGATGATAGGCCTCGACGTGCATTTCGCCGCGATGGCCGAGGTCGTGCAACACCTCCTGGACAGCATCGACGAGACCGGCAGGACCACAGACGAGAACCGGGCTGTCGGCGGGCAAGTCGAGAGCCTGCCAATGCGTAGCATCGAAGTGTCCATGCAGGGGGGTGCTGCTATCCGGTTTTTGCGTCAAGGCAAAAAAGACCTGCAAATGTGGCAGACGCTGCTGTAGAACAGCGAGTTCTTCGAGATAGACGAGATCATCGGCGCTGCGCGCATACTGCAGCAAACGCACGGGTTGCATGCGCCGCCGCTCGGCAAAATCGTAGAGCATGGCCATGGCCAGGGTCATACCGCTGCCCGCTGCGATGAGGGCGGGTGTCTGCTCGATGGTCAGCGCTGACAGCGCCGCCTGACCATAGATCTGGCCGATCTCGAGAAGGTCACCGACGTGTAGCTGGCTGTGGATCCAGGAAGAAAAACGGCCGTGTGAAATTTTTTTAATGCCGACTTCGAGCTCATGTTCACCGATGAAAAGAGGTGTGTAGCTACGGCACACGCGTACACCATCGATGACCGCACAAAGCTCGATATGGCGACCGGCAGGGCCAGGGGTGAGGCGATGGTGGCTACGCAGACGTAGACTGAGGACATCCCCACCGACGGCATGCATGGCGGTGACTTCGACGAGGATGCGCCGGCGCGTCCACAGAGGATCGACATGGCCGGCAAAAAAATCAAAAACCTCGTCGCGCATCAGACGCGAGATCGACGCATCGACGAAATCCTGCGCCTGTTGGCGCCACGCAGTCCATGTCATGATCCATGACCTCATTTCAGTAAACACATGTACACTATAATCAGGACGTGATTATCGGTCAACACTTGTACACTGAATTTATCAAGTCTCATCAAGGCTCATCAAGTCAAGGGCACGTCATGGGAAGGTGCGCTGCATCACAAGGACGCTGGTTCCACCCTTCTCATCGCAGAGCCTATTTGTTAGCATTCCGTAACAATAAAGACAAAACTCGTCGTGAGATGAGATCCTCCTCCGGTGACGACCGGGCTGCGTGAGAGTGGCTATGAGTTTGCGTATCGAAAGAAAATTGCTGACACGGCAAACGCTGATGCATGCCGCTCTCGACCTGCTCGACGAAGGGCGTAGCTTTGCCAGTCTCAGCCTGCGGGAAGTGACGCGTGCTGCCGGCATCGTACCAACGGCCTTCTATCGCCACTTCGAAAGTATGGATGACCTCGGTCTCGCTCTCGTCGAGAGCACCAGCGATACCCTTAGACAGCTGGTGCGCGATGCGCGCCGCCAGCTGGAAAGCGGCAACATGATCATCGACGCCAGTGTGCGCAAGTTTCTCGAACACGTCTCGCTCAATCGTCGCGAATTCGGCTTCGTCGTGCGCGAACGTTTCGGCGGATCGGCGACGGTGCGCCATGCCATCGGACGCGAGATCGCCGTGTTTGCGCGCGAGTTGTCCCTCGATCTGCTCAAGTTCCCCCTTTTTGCGCGCATGAGCGCACCGGATGTCGACATGATCACCGGCTTTTTCGTCACGTCGGTCGCCAATGCCGCCGGTGATTGGTTGGAGCTGTTGACCGAGGAGGAAGCGCGGCGCGAGGCCTATCGCGTCACCCTGGTCCATCAGCTGCGCCTGGTCATGCTCGGCGCCATCTCCTGGAACCCGCGCCCCAAGGCGCAGGGCGTCTGAATGCTGCGCGGACCGCGTTTGTACCTGGGGCCCTTGCTGCCCAAGGACCAGGAGGCCTTGATGAACTGGGCCGATGACCCGGAACTGGCCGCTTACAACGAGGTCTACCGACCGGCGAGCTGGACCATGCAGCAGGCACGCTGGGCCAGCCAGGAGGCCAGCCGTATCGAGTTCGCCGTGCGTCTGGCCAGCGACGCACCGCTCATCGGTTTTGTGCAGCTTACCCACATCGACGTTCTCCATCAAAGTGCCCAGGTCGGCGTCTGCATCGGTGAGCCGAGCTACCGCCGCCAGGGTTACGCGAGTGAGGCCCTGCGCCTGCTCGAAGACTATGCCAGCACGCATCTGCGCCTGACACGCCTGAGCCTGCAGGTGCTGGCGCGGCATCACGCCGCCCGCGATCTTTACCGCAAACTCGGCTTCGGCGAAGAAGGACTGCTGCACCACGCCCTTTTTCTCGCGGGTCGCTGGCAGGATGTCGTCATCATGGCCAAGATCCATCCCAGCCGTGAGATCGATCTGCTAGCGCACTGAACGCCGTAGCGCGTACAATTTTTCACCGTGAAGCCGTATAATGCCCTGCCTTGTCGATGGGTCAGGCCGCATGAACCATGCAGAATCTTTTGAGGTGATCGTCATCGGTGGCGGTCACGCCGGCACCGAGGCGGCGCTCGCTGCTGCCCGTATGGGCTGCACCACCCTACTGCTGACGCAGAGCATCGAGACCCTCGGGCAGATGAGCTGCAATCCCGCCATCGGCGGTATCGGCAAGAGCCATCTGGTGCGCGAGATCGACGCTCTCGGTGGTGCCATGGCCCTGGCGACGGATCAGGCCGGCATCCAGTTTCGCGTCCTCAATGCGCGCAAAGGTCCGGCGGTGCGGGCGACGCGCGCCCAGGCCGATCGTCAGCTGTACAAGGCAGCGATACGCTGGCGTCTCGAGCATCAGCCGGGACTGCGCATCTTTCAGCAGATGGTCGACGATCTCATCATCGAAGGTGAACGCGTCACCGGTGTCGTCACCCAGGCCGGCCTGCGTTTTCATGCGCGCAGCGTCGTTCTCACCGCCGGCACCTTTCTCGCCGGCATCCTGCACGTCGGTCTGGCGCAACATCGCGGTGGCCGTGCCGGCGATCCGGCTTCTCTGACCTTGGCGCAGCGTCTGCGTGAATTGCCCCTGCGCGTCGGGCGCCTGAAAACCGGCACGCCGCCGCGTATCGACGCGCGCAGCATCGATTTCAGCGTGCTCGCCGTGCAGCCTGGCGACACGCCGGAACCGGTGATGTCCTTTCTCGGCGACGTCGCCATGCACCCGCGTCAGCTACCCTGCCATATCACCCATACCTGCGCCGCGACGCATGACATCATCCGCGCCAATCTCGATCGTTCGCCCCTCTATACCGGCGTCATCGCCGGCGTCGGACCGCGTTACTGCCCGTCGATCGAAGACAAGATCCACCGCTTTGCCGACAAGGACACGCATCAGGTCTTTCTCGAGCCGGAAGGGCTGAATTCACAGGAGATCTATCCCAATGGCATCTCCACCTCCCTACCTTTTGATGTCCAGCTCGCTCTGGTGCGCAGCATGCCCGGTCTGCAGCAGGCGCACATCACCCGCCCCGGCTACGCCATCGAGTATGACTATTTCGATCCGCGCGATCTGCAGCTGAGCTTGCAGACGCGACAGCTGCAGGGTCTGTTCTTCGCCGGCCAGATCAATGGCACCACCGGCTATGAGGAGGCGGCAGCGCAGGGCCTGCTCGCCGGCATCAACGCAGCGCGTGCGGCGCGCGATGAAGAGCCATGGATACCGCTGCGCGACCAAGCCTATCTGGGGGTGATGGTCGACGATCTGGTGACGCATGGCACACAGGAGCCCTATCGCATGTTCACCTCGCGCGCCGAGTACCGCCTGCAGCTGCGCGAGGACAACGCCGATGAACGCCTGACCGAGCAGGGCTATGCCCTCGGCGTCATCGACGCGACGCGCTATCAGCGCTACATCGACAAGCAGGAGGCGATCGAGCGCGCCACGCAGCGCCTGCGTGCCAGCATCATTCATCCGCACACGCCGGCAGCACAGCAGCTCAGCGCCGCCACCGGTGAACATCTGCAGCGCGAGTACTCGCAGTATGAGCTGTTGCGCCGGCCAGGGATCGGCATCGCCGATCTGCTCGCTCTCGACGGGCAGGAGCTCAGTGCCGAGGTCGCCGAGCAGATTCAGATCCGCTGCAAGTACGCCGGCTACATCGACCGGCAGGCGGAAGAGGTGGCACGCCTGCATGCACAAGAAGGGCTGGCCCTGGCTGAAGACTTCGACTACGACGCCGTGCGCGGCCTGTCGCATGAGGTCTGCAGCAAGCTCAAGAACGCGCGGCCACGCACCCTGGCGCAGGCCGGACGCATCCCCGGTGTGACCCCGGCGGCGCTGTCTCTGCTCCTGATCCATCTGCGCCGGTCGACGACGCCGACCGTGGGAGCGGCGTGAGCATGGACGTCGCCAAGCACCGCCTGGAGACGGCTCTGGCCGATATTCCGGCGCCGACACGAGCCAAACTCTGGCAATATATCGAGGGTCTGCTGCGCTGGAATCAGGCCTACAATCTGACCGCCATCCGCGATCCCGAGGCGATCGTCAGTCGGCACATCCTCGATAGTGCCAGCATCGTCGATGCGGTGCGCGGACGCCTCCTCGACGTCGGCACCGGCGCCGGATTGCCGGGCATGGTGCTGGCCATCCTGCGCCCACAGATGGAGGTGACCCTGCTCGACAGCAATGGCAAGAAGATCCGTTTTCTCCGCCAGATGGTGAGCGAGCTGGCTTTGCCGTGCGTGCAGGTCGTGCAGGCGCGCGTCGAGGAGACGGATACACAGACGTATGACACGATCAGCAGCCGTGCCTTCGCCAGCCTGCGCGACATGGCCGAGGCCTGTCGACATCGACTGGCGCCGGGTGGCCGCCTGCTGGCGATGAAGGGTAAATATCCGGCTGCCGAACTGCAGGAATTACCCGCCGACCTGCAGGTGCAGGTGCAGCGCCTGCAGGTGGCGTATCTGGACGAAGAGCGGCATCTGATCATTTTGAGCCGAGCCGGTGACGAGAGGTGACTATGGACAAGGTCTATGCGGTAGCCAATCAGAAAGGTGGGGTCGGCAAAACCACCACCAGCGTCAATCTCGCCGCCTCCCTGGCGGCCAGCCGCCGCCGCGTCCTGCTCATCGATCTCGATCCGCAGGGCAACGCCACCATGGGCGCCGGTGTCGACAAGCGCCATCTCGAACGCGGCAGTTATGACGTGCTGACGCGCGCCTGCAGCGCACGCGAAGCGGTGCGGCGTGATCTCGAAGGCGGTTTTCATCTCATCGGCGGCAATGGCGATCTCGTCGCCGCCGAGGTCGAGCTGGTCAGCGCCATCGGACGTGAACTGCGTCTGCGCCAGAGCCTGCGCGATCTGCTCGCCGACTATGACCTCGTCCTCATCGACTGCGCGCCTTCGCTCAACCTGCTGACCCTGAACGCCCTGGTCGCCGCTGACGCCGTCATCATTCCCATGCAGTGCGAATATTTCGCCCTCGAAGGGCTGGCAGCATTGACCGACACCATCGAGCAGGTGGCGGCGAGCATCAATCCCGGCCTGCATATCGCCGGCATCCTGCGCACCATGTTCGATCCGCGCAACACCCTGGCCACCGACGTTTCCGCCGAGCTGCAGGAGCACTTCCCGCGCCAGCTGTTTGATACCATCATCCCGCGCAATGTGCGTCTGGCCGAGGCGCCGGCGCATGGCCAGCCAGCCCTGCTCTACGATCGCACGTCGCGCGGGTCCATGGCCTATATCGCGCTCGCAGCCGAATTACTGCGACGCCAGGATGCCGGCGTGGTCGAGCCGGCCTGAGTTTTTGAGTTGAGGCGCAAGGATCTATGACGATAAAAAAACGTGGACTTGGCGGTGGACGCGGACTCTCCGCCCTGCTCGGACAGGTGAGCGAAAGTGCCGAGGAGCTGCGCGCCATCGATCAGGGGCGCTTCAGCGATCATGAGCTGCGCTCGATGCCGGTGCATCAGTTGCAGCGCGGACGCTATCAACCGCGCCGCGACATGGTGGAAGAGGCGCTCGCCGAACTGGCCGACTCGATCCGCCAGCACGGCGTCATGCAGCCCCTGGTCGTGCGCGCCGTCGCCGATGATCGCTACGAGATCATCGCCGGTGAACGGCGCTGGCGCGCGGCGCAGCTCGCCGGTCTCGAGCAGGTGCCGGTCATCGTGCGCAGCATCGATGACGAAACCGCCTCCGTCCTCTCTCTGATCGAGAACATCCAGCGTGAAGATCTCCACCCCATGGAGCAGGCGCAGGCACTGCAGCGCCTGGCCGATGAGTTCGGCCTGACGCACGAGCGTCTGGCGCAGACCGTCGGCAAGTCGCGCGCCACGGTCAGCAATATGCTGCGCCTCCTGCAGCTGCAGGGCGAGGTACGGCAGATGCTCGAACACGGCGATCTCGAGATGGGGCATGCGCGCGCTCTCTTGACCCTGCCGGCCGTGCAGCAGCAGGAGGCGGCGCATCTCGTCGTGGCGCGGGCGCTTTCGGTGCGGCAGACGGAAGAACTGGTGCGACGCCTGCAGAACCCGCATCCGAAGCCGAAGAAGGCGGTGGCGGAAGACGCCGACGTGCGCCGTCTATGCCAGGATCTGAGCGAAAAGATCGGGGCACCGGTGCAGATCCAGCACAAGGAAGGCGGTCGTGGCACGCTCAGCATCACCTACTATTCGCTGGCCGAGCTTGAAGGCATACTGACCCACATACGCTAGCCGGGAGGGCGCGCCATGACCGTACGGGTTGAGCCGGGATACCATCACTATCAGTTTCGGGTTCACGCCGGTCGTCACACCTTGATCGCCGACGTCGGTCATGAGCTGCAGGGCGATGACAGCGGGCCGGATCCGCATCAGCTCATCGAAGCCGCTCTGGCGGTGTGCACGGCGCAGACCCTGGCCATGTACGCCGAGCGCAAGCAATGGCCGCTCCAGGGCGTGCACGTCGCCGTGCAGGTCGACAGCACGGCCGGCGGCAACCGCTTTCAACGCCGCATCGAGCTCAGCGGCGAACTCAGCGACGAACAGCGGCAACGCCTGCTCGAGATCGCCAACAAATGCCCCATCCACCGCATCCTCACCGGCACCATCACGGTGCAGAGCGACCTGGTGGCGAGCCTCGATTGAGCGCGCTCGGTGCTCTTGGGTCGGGGTGCAGGTTTGGTGAGGGCGTTCTTCACTAGATCTTGTGGTGAGCCGCCATTTCATCACTAGATGATTGTTTTTCTTGCACGAAAAACAGGCAGAAGTCTTGCCTGAGGCAAGGAATATTCCTATAATCCGCGCGCTCGCCATGGCGAGATAAAATTTTGTTTAGGGTCTTCCTCACATGATCCGGCGCCCGCCCTATCGTGATCATCCCGGGCCTGCCCTGGGGCGCATAGAGCTGATGATCGGCGCTCTGGTGATGGGGTGGACCTTGTACCGGCAGGCGATGGCCTGGCCGGACACGCTGGCGGGATGGGTGGTTGCCTGTGTAGGCCTGAGATATTTTCGGTGGCGCGCCTCGGC
Source organism: Pseudomonadota bacterium (assembly GCA_021833365.1). Taxonomy (GTDB): domain Bacteria; phylum Pseudomonadota; class Gammaproteobacteria; order Pseudomonadales; family Moraxellaceae; genus JAJZHK01. Next base: position 19,936 of record JAKBFV010000016.1, read on the forward strand.
GTGCCACGCCGGCCTCGATGCGAGGGCGGCATTGCGCGGCATGTATCGCGGTGAGTTCGGCAAGATGCTCATCAGCGTCGTGGGTCTGGGCCTCGTCTTCCGTCTGCGCGGGGGATCGCATGCAGGGTATGTCCTGCTGGGCTTCGCCCTGCCGCAGACAGGTATGTGGTGGCTCTTGCTCGCGCAGAGCTGGCGTCGACGCCAGAGCGGGCAGGCTGACAAGATTCAAAATTGAGGTTTAGGCACATGGCGCTGACGTCGAGCGAATACATCAAGCATCACCTGACCAATCTCACCTGGGGTTGTCAGGTCTCCGGTCATTGCGGCTTCGCCGAGACAACGGCGCAGGTCAAGTCCATGGGTTTCTGGGCGGTTCATTTCGACAGTCTGGCCTGGTCGCTCGGCATCGGTCTCGTGCTGGCCCTCTTCCTGCGTCGTGCCGCCTTGCAGGCGACCAGCGGTGTTCCCGGGCGCTGGCTCAATCTCGTCGAGATTCTCGTCGACTTCGTCGATGCTTCGGTGCGCGAGAGCTTCCAGGGGCGTCCCTCCAGTCGCATGGTGGCGCCGATGGCGCTCAGCCTTTTGGTATGGATCTTCGTCATGAACTTCATGGACCTGATCCCGGTCGACATCCTGCCCATGCTCTTTCATGCCGCCGGTGTCGAGCATATGCGCGTCGTGCCGACCACCGATCCCAACATCACCCTGGGCATGGCGCTCTACGTCTTTCTCATGATCCTGTTCTACAGCATCCGCCAGAAAGGCCTCGGTGGCTTCGTCGGCGAACTCACTCTGCATCCTTTCAATCACTGGATCTTCATTCCGGTCAACTTCATCCTTGAAGGCGTCAGCCTGCTCGCCAAGCCGGTGTCCCTGGGCATGCGACTGTTCGGCAACATGTACGCCGGTGAGCTGATCTTCATCCTGATCGCCACCATGTATGCAGCCAATGCGCTGCTCGGCAGCTTGGGCATCGTGTTGCAGTGGGCGTGGGCGGTGTTCCACATCCTCATCATCACTTTGCAGGCTTTCATCTTCATGATGCTGACCATCGTGTATATGAGTGCCGCGCACGAGACGCACCATTGAAGGCGTCGGCTGTTGTAGCCAAGATTTCACATTAACTGAAACGAAGAGGTGTACAAATGGAAACTCTCCTGGGTCTGTCCGGTATTGCCGTTGCCATCCTGATCGGTGCCGGTGCTTTGGGTACCGCCATCGGCTTCGGCCTGCTCGGCGGCAAATTCCTCGAGGGTGCGGCGCGTCAGCCTGAACTGGCACCGATGCTGCAGACCAAGATGTTCATCGTCGCCGGTCTGCTCGACGCCATCTCGATGATCGGTGTCGGTATCGGCCTCTACCTGCTGTTCGCCAACCCGTTTGTTGCCCAGGTCGCCGCGCACGTCGCCAAGTAAGACGACCTTCGTCTGGAGAGGCCACCTTGTGTGGCCTGAACCCGCAATGAACTGGTGAGGTGTCAGCGTGGATATCAACGCAACCTTGATAGGGCAGCTTTTGTCGCTGGCCCTGTTCGTGTGGTTCTGCATGAAGTTCGTCTGGCCGCCGATCACCTCGGCGCTGGCGCAGCGTCAGCAGAGAATCGAAGCCGGCCTGCAGGCCGCCGAGAAAGCGCAGCAGAGCCTGAGCGATGCACAGAGCCAGGTGGCGCAGGAAATGATCGACGCCAAGAAGCAGGCGGCGGCGCTCATCGAGCAGGCGAATCAGCGTGCCGTGGCCATGATCGAGGAAGCCAAGCATCAGGCGCAGGTCGAAGCGGCGCGTGTCAAGGCTGCCGCCGACGCCGAACTCGCTCTCGAAGTCGGTCGTGCGCGCGATGCTCTGCGGGCACAGGTGTCCGAGCTCGCGCTCAGTGGCGCCAGCAAGATTCTCGGCCGTGAAGTCGATGCCGCCAGGCACGCCGCCATGCTCGCCGAACTCGCGGCGCAACTTTGAGCGGATGATCTGATATGGCCGAGCTCATCACCCTTGCAAGACCCTACGCCAAGGCGGTCTTTCGCCTGGCGCTCGAACATGACGCTCTCGCCGCCTGGTCGCGCGCTCTGGGCGTGCTCACCGCCATTCTCGCCGATGCGCGCGTCGCGCAGAGTCTGGCGCAGCCCGGCCTCACCGCCAGCGCGCAGGCTGAGCTCCTGGCCAATATCGCCGGTGACGCCATCGCCGTCGAGCAGCAGCGTCTGATCGCCGAGCTGGCGCGTTACAAGCGCCTGGCGCTCCTGCCGCAGGTGGCCGAACTGTTCGAGATCTATAAGGCCGAGCGTGAACACAAGGTCGAGGTCGAAGTCGTCTCCGCCTTCGCCATCGACACCGCCGACCGCGAGGCTTTAGGTCTCGCCTTGCAGCGCCAGCTCGGTCGTGAAGTGCATATCCATGTCCGCCAGGATGCCGATCTCATCGGCGGCGTCGTCGTCCACGCCGGCGACCTCGTCATCGATGCTTCCCTGCGCGGCCGAATCGCCAAATTGCGCGATTCTCTGAATTCCTAGTTTGAGGGCCACGAGCATGCAGCAACTCAACCCCGCTGAAATCAGTGAACTGATCAAGCAGCGTATCAGCACCCTGACCGCCTCGGTCGAAGTGGTCAACGAGGGTACGATCGTCTCGGTCTCCGACGGTATCGTGCGCATCCACGGTCTCGCCGACGTCATGTATGGCGAAATGCTCGAGTTCGACGGCAACGTCTACGGCATGGCGCTCAACCTCGAGCAGGACTCGGTCGGTGCGGTCGTCCTCGGTGACTATCTCGGTCTCGCCGAAGGCCAGAAGGTGCGCTGCACCGGCCGCGTCGTCGAAGTCCCGGTCGGTCCGGAGCTGCTCGGTCGCGTCGTCGATGCCCTCGGTCGCGCCATCGATGGCCGTGGTCCGGTGCAGGCGGCGGTCAGCGATCGCATCGAAAAGGTCGCGCCCGGGGTGATCTGGCGTAAATCGGTCGACCAGCCGGTGCAGACCGGTTACAAGGCGGTCGACGCCATGGTGCCGATCGGACGCGGGCAGCGCGAACTCATCATCGGTGACCGTCAGACCGGCAAGACCGCTCTCGCCGTCGATACCATCCTGGCGCAGAAGAATTCCGGCATCAAGTGCATCTATGTCGCCGTTGGTCAGAAGCAGTCGACCATCGCCAACGTCGTGCGCAAGCTCGAAGAACACGGTGCCATGGCCTATACCACGGTGGTCGCCGCCTCGGCGTCCGATCCCGCCGCCATGCAGTTCATCGCGCCGTTCACCGGCTGCACCATGGGGGAATACTTCCGCGATCGCGGCGAAGATGCGCTGATCATCTACGATGATCTCACCAAGCAGGCCTGGGCCTATCGTCAGATCTCCCTGCTGCTGCGTCGTCCGCCCGGACGCGAAGCTTACCCTGGCGACGTCTTCTATCTGCACTCGCGTCTGCTCGAGCGTGCGGCGCGCGTCTCGGAAGAGTATGTCGAACGCTTCACGCAAGGTCAGGTCAAGGGCAAGACCGGTTCGCTCACCGCCCTGCCGATCATCGAGACGCAGGCCGGCGACGTCTCCGCCTTCGTGCCGACCAACGTCATTTCGATCACCGACGGGCAGATCTTCCTCGAAACCGGCCTGTTCAATGCCGGCGTCCGTCCGGCGATGAACGCCGGCATCTCGGTGTCGCGCGTCGGTGGTGCTGCGCAGACCAAGATCATCAAGAAGCTCGGCGGTGGTATCCGTCTGGCGCTGGCGCAGTACCGCGAGCTGGCGGCTTTTGCGCAGTTCGCCTCCGACCTCGACGACGCCACGCGTAAGCAGCTCGAGCATGGCCAGCGTGTCACCGAGCTGATGAAGCAGAAGCAGTATTCGCCGATGCCCATCGCCGATATGGCCCTGGTCATCTTCGCTTCCAATGAAGGCTATCTGGCCGACGTCGAAGTGAAGAAAATCGGTGCTTTTGAAGCGGCGTTGCTGAGCTATATGAACAGTACCGCCAAGGAGCTGATGGATCGCATCAATGCCAGCGCCGATTACAACGGCGACATCGAGGCGGCCCTGCGCCGCGGCATCGAGCAGTTCAAGGCAACCCAGACCTGGTAAGGCGGATCGAGGCTGAACGATGGCCAGCTTGAAAGAAATACGCGTCAAGGTCGCCAGCATCAAGAGCACGCAGAAGATCACCAAGGCGATGCAACTGGTGGCGGCGAGCAAGATGAAGAAGGCGCAGGATCGCATGGCGGCGAGCAAGCCCTATGCGCAGAAGATCCGCGAGGTGATGGCGCACATCGCGCATGCGTCGACCGAGTATCGTCACGACTATCTGCAGGACAGGCCGATCAAGCGCGTCGGCTTCCTGGTGATCAGTTCCGATCGCGGTCTGTGCGGCGGGCTCAACATCAATCTGTTCAAGAAGGTGGTGCAGGAAGTGCGCGCCTTGCAGGAGCAGGGTATCGAGAGCGAGTTCGTCCTCGTCGGTCAGAAGGCGGTGACCTTCTTCCGCGCTTTCGGCGGCAAGGTGGCGGCGGTCAAGACGCACGTCGGCGATCGTCCCACCGAAGCCGATCTCATCGGCACGGTCAAGGTCATGCTCGATGCTTACGCCGAGAAGCGTATCGATCAGATCCGTCTGGTCAGCAACGAGTTCGTCAATACCATGACGCAGCAGGCGCAGATACAGCAGTTGGTGCCCCTGCCCAAGGTCACCGTCGCGGCTTTGCGCCGCGATGGCGATACGAGCTGGGACTACATCTATGAGCCGGAAGCGCAGAGCATCCTCGATGGCCTCATGGTGCGTTTCATCGAGTCGCAGGTCTATCAGGGTGTGGTCGAAAACAATGCCTGCGAACAGGCGGCGCGCATGGTGGCGATGAAGGCCGCCACCGACAACGCCGGTGAACTGATCACGTCCATGCAGCTCGTCTACAACAAGTTGCGACAGGCGGCGATCACCCAGGAAATTTCGGAAATCGTCAGCGGCGCGGCGGCGGTCTGAGCCGTCGTCGTTACCAAGGTTTAGGTTTAGATTGTAGAGGGTCCAAGATGAGCTCAGGCAAGATTGTGCAGATCATTGGCGCCGTCATCGATGTCGAGTTTCCGCGTCAAGCGGTACCCGTCGTCTACGACGCACTCAAGGTGCAGGGCGCTGCCACCACGCTGGAAGTCCAGCAGCAGCTGGGCGACGGTGTGGTCCGCACCATCGCCATGGGCTCGACGGAAGGCCTCAAGCGAGGACTCGAGGTCGTCAATACGCATGCCCCCATCCAGGTGCCGGTTGGCAAAGCGACGCTCGGCCGCATCATGGACGTGCTCGGCGAGCCGATCGACGAGGCCGGCCCCATCGCCACCGAGGCGCGCTGGGCCATCCATCGCAAGGCGCCGACCTATGCCGAACAGTCGGGCGGTACCGAGCTGCTCGAAACCGGGATCAAGGTCATCGATCTGCTCTGCCCCTTCGCCAAGGGTGGCAAGGTCGGTCTGTTTGGTGGCGCCGGCGTCGGCAAGACCGTCAACATGATGGAACTGATCAACAACATCGCCAAGGCCCATTCCGGTCTGTCGGTGTTCGCTGGCGTCGGTGAGCGTACCCGCGAGGGCAACGACTTCTACCATGAAATGAAAGACTCGAACGTGCTCGACAAGGTGGCCATGGTCTATGGTCAGATGAACGAGCCGCCAGGCAACCGTCTGCGTGTCGCCCTCACCGGTCTGACCATGGCCGAATACTTCCGCGATGAGAAGGACGCCGATGGCAAGGGCCGTGACGTGCTGCTCTTCGTCGACAACATCTACCGCTATACCCTGGCCGGCACCGAAGTCTCGGCCCTGCTCGGGCGCATGCCTTCGGCGGTGGGCTATCAGCCGACCCTGGCCGAGGAGATGGGCGTCCTGCAGGAGCGCATCACTTCGACGCGCAGCGGCTCGATCACCTCGATCCAGGCCGTCTATGTGCCAGCTGACGACTTGACCGACCCGTCGCCGGCGACGACCTTCGCCCACCTCGACGCTACCGTCGTGTTGTCGCGCGACATCGCCGCCCTCGGCATCTATCCGGCCGTCGATCCGCTCGACTCGACTTCGCGTCAGCTCGATCCCCTGGTCATCGGGCAGGAGCACTACGACGTCGCGCGCGGCGTGCAGTCGGTGCTGCAGCGCTACAAGGAGCTCAAGGACATCATCGCCATCCTCGGCATGGACGAGCTGTCGGAAGAAGACAAATCCGTCGTCTACCGCGCACGTAAGATCCAGCGTTTCCTGTCGCAGCCTTTCCACGTCGCGGAAGTATTCACCGGTTCACCGGGCAAGTACGTCGCTCTGCGCGACACCATCCGCGGCTTCAAGGGCATTCTGAGTGGTGAGTTCGATCATCTGCCGGAACAGGCTTTCTATATGGTCGGCTCGATCGAAGAAGCCCTGGAGAAAGCCAAGGCCCTGGGCTGAGGAGTAGAGCATGAGCAAATCGATCGCGGTCAGCATCGTCAGCTTGCAGGGCTCTCTTTATGAGGGCCAGGCCGAGCTGCTGGTGGCGCATGGCGCGCAGGGTGACGTCGGCATCATGCCCGGTCACGCTGCCCTGCTCACCCAGCTTCTGCCGGGGCCCGTGCGCGTGCAGCAAGGCGGAACGCAGGAGACTTTTTACGTCTCCGGCGGTGTGATGGAGGTGCAACCGCACCGCATCACCATCCTCGCCGACAATGCCGTGCGCGCCGCCGACCTCGACGAGGCGGCTGCCGAGTTGGCCAAGAAGCGTGCCCAGGAAGCTCTCGCCGAACAGCGCGATGAGTTCAATGCTTCGAAGGCGCTGGAGCATCTCGCCCGCGCCACTGCCGAGCTGCGCACTCTCAATCAGCACAAAAATCGTGCCGGTCGCGGGTAAGCGACGCAAGCACTGATCGAGGGGGGCTTTGCCCCCCTTTTTCTTGATCTGGTATCCTTGCCAGCACCTTGACGTAGTCGCCGGGACATCCGCATGCAAAGATCTGTACTCGTTCTCGCCGCCGGTAAGGGCACACGCATGAAATCACGCCTGCCCAAGGTGTTGCAGGTGCTCGGTGACCGGCCTTTGCTCGCCCATGTCCTCGATACGGCGCGCAGCATCGGCGCTAGCGCCCGCGTCGTCATCGTCGGTCATGAAGCGGAGCAGGTGCGGCAGCGGTTTGCGCATGAGCAGGATCTCGTCTGGGTCGAACAGACACCACAGCTCGGCACCGGCCACGCCGTGCAGTGCGCTCTGCCGGTTCTGCCGGCGACCGGCCAGACCCTCATCCTCTACGGCGATGTCCCTCTGACGCAGGCGGATTCGCTGCTCGCCCTGCTGGCGGCGGCGAGCACGGGGCTGGCCCTGATGACCCTGGAGATGAGCGACCCGAGCGGCTATGGCCGCATCCTGCGCACCGAGGGGCGCATCACCCGCATCGTCGAGCAGAAAGACGCCAACGCCGAGGAACGGGCGGTGCGCGAGGTCAACACCGGCATCATGGCCGTCGACAACGCCCTGCTGCATGCTCTATTGCCGCAGTTGCGCAATGACAATGCCCAGGGTGAATACTATCTCACCGATCTCATCGCCCTGGCGGTGGCGCGCGGTGTCGCCATCCATTCGGTCAGCGCCGGCCATGACTGGGAGGTGCAGGGCGTCAATGACAAGCTGCAGCTCGCCGAGCTCGAGCGCACCTGGCAGCAGGAGCAGGCGCGGCGCTTGCTGCTTGCCGGTCTCACCCTGCGCGATCCAGCGCGTTTCGATCTGCGCGGCAGTCTCAGCCATGGTCTCGATTGCGAGATCGACGTCGACGTCGTCATCGAAGGCCAGGTCGTCCTCGGCGATGGCGTGCGCATCGGTGCCGGCTGCGTGCTGCGCGATGCCTGGATCGGCAGTGGCGCCCAGCTGCGTCCCTACACCCTGATCGATGGTGCCCGTCTCGGCGCCGAGGTGCAGGTCGGGCCGTTCAGCCGCTTGCGGCCGGGTGCCGAACTCGCCGATCGCTGCCATGTCGGCAACTTCGTCGAGATCAAGAACAGCCAGCTCGGGCTCGGCAGCAAAGCCAATCACCTGAGCTATATCGGTGACGCCATCATCGGCAGTGCGGCCAATATCGGGGCTGGCACCATCACCTGTAATTACGATGGCGTGAACAAGCACATCACCCGAATTGGTGATGGGGCTTTCATCGGTTCGAACACCGCCCTGGTGGCGCCGGTGCGCGTCGGCGACCAGGCCACGACCGGCGCCGGCTCGGTGATCACCCGCGACGTCGCCGATGGCCATCTCGCCGTCGCGCGCGCGCGTCAGCAGACCATCGACAACTGGCGCCGGCCGCAAGCCGGCGAGTCCGAGAAGTAGGGGAAGAACATGTGCGGAATCGTTGGCGCCCTGGCGCAAAGAGATGTCACCAGCATCCTCATCGATGGCCTCAAGCGCCTCGAGTATCGCGGTTATGACAGCGCCGGCATCGCCGTCCACGACGGTCAGACCCTGCAGCGCGTGCGTCGTGTCGGTCGCGTCAGTGCCACCGAGCAGGCGGCACAGGAGGCGGCCTTGCACGGCCATCTCGGCATCGGCCATACGCGCTGGGCGACGCATGGCGGGGTGACCGAGCCGAATGCGCATCCGCATGTCTCCGGCGAACTGATCGCGGTGGTGCACAATGGCATCATCGAGAACCATGAGCAGATGCGCGAGCGTCTGCGCGCCCAGGGCTATGTCTTCAGTTCGCAGACCGATACCGAAGTGATCGCCCACCTCATCCACGCGCACTATGTACAGGGCAAGGATCTGCTGCAGTCGGTGCAGGCGGCGACGCGCGAATTGGTCGGTGCCTACGCCATTGCGGTGATAGCGCGCGACCGTAAGGATGAGATGGTCTGTGCGCGCATGGGCTGTCCGCTTCTCATCGGTTTGGGGGAGGATGAGTTCTTCGTCGCCTCCGACGTCTCGGCGGTCATCGCGCAGACGCGCAAGGTCATCTTTCTCGAAGAAGGCGACGTCGCGCGCATGGCGCCGGGTCGTCTGCAGATCTTCGATCAGCGCGAACAGGCGGTCGAGCGCCCTCTGCACACCAGCGATGTGTCGCTGGCTTCGCTCGAGCTCGGGCCTTATAGCCACTTCATGCAAAAAGAGATCCACGAGCAGCCGCAGGCTCTGGCGGACACGCTCGATGCCGTGCTGCAGGCAGGTTTCACGCCGGCCCTGCTCGGCGCGCAGGCGGCAGAACGCCTGGCGGATGTCGAACACGTGCAGATCATCGCCTGCGGCACCAGCTACTATGCCGGCTGCATCGCCCGCTACTGGCTCGAAGCGATCGCCGGCATCGCCTGCCAGGTCGAGATCGCCAGCGAGTACCGCTACCGCGAGGTCGTGGTGCCGGCGCAGCAGTTGCTCGTCACCATCTCGCAGAGCGGCGAGACCCTCGACACCATGGAGGCGCTGAAATATGCGCGCAGCCTCGGCCTGCAGACAGCGCTGTCGATCTGCAACGTGCCGGAGAGCGCCATTCCTCGCCACTCCGATCTGGTCTTCTACACGCGCGCCGGCGCCGAGATCGGCGTCGCTTCGACCAAGGCTTTCACCACCCAGCTCGTCGCTCTCTTCGTGCTCACCGTCATCCTCGCCAAGCTGCGCGGCCGCATCGACGCGGCGCAGGAAGCGCGCTACCTCGAGGAGTTGCGGCATCTGCCCGGCAGCGTGCAGCACGCGCTCAACCTCGAGCCGCAGATTCATACTTGGGCCGATCGCTTCGCCAAGAAAGACCACGCCCTCTTTCTCGGCCGCGGCGTGCACTATCCGATCGCCATGGAAGGAGCGCTCAAGCTCAAGGAGATCACCTATATCCACGCCGAGGCCTACGCCGCCGGCGAGCTCAAACATGGCCCCCTGGCCCTGGTCGACGATGGCATGCCGGTGGTGGTGATCGCCCCCAACGACGCCCTGCTCGAGAAGCTCAAAAGCAATATGCAGGAAGTGCGGGCGCGTGGTGGCGAACTCTTCGTCTTCGCCGACCAGGACAGCCATTTCACCGAATCGGAAGGCGTGCACGTCATCCGCACACCGCGTCACACCGGAGTGCTGTCACCGGTGGTGCATGCCATCCCGGTGCAACTGCTCGCCTACCTCACCGCTCTGGCGCGCGGCACCGATGTCGACAAACCGCGCAATCTCGCCAAGTCGGTGACCGTGGAGTAACAGGGATCGGGGTCTGGCCGTCGCAAGGCGCTTTGGCGGTGGCCAAGTTCCTGAGCTTGCTACGCCCGCAGAATCTACGACCGGGGTGGTGCATCCTAGAGCGGGTTCGGGTCATTCAAGGAGGGCAGCAAAGATGTTATTCGAGACGAGGACTGGCGATTCTGCCTTGCCGCGGTGGGCGGCAGTGGCTTTGCTGGCCCTGTCGATGCTCAGCCAAACAGGAGTCTGTGACGCCGATACGTTTTTTCAAAAATGCGATGCGGCATGGCAACAGCAAAGTTTTGTTGAACTCAAGGACTATTTGACAAAAAACGGCGGGCGAGTCGCAGCAGATAGCGATGATCAGGCGGACTATTGCGCCCGCCTCAATAATCATGAATTTATAGTCCTGCCGCCACCAAGTGGTGGAGATGTGGGCCGCATATACCATTGTGACTTTCGGACAACCAAGAGCTGCCGGCCCATCTTCGGCAACTTTCCTAGTGTCGAAGTGTGGGGGGAGTTCAGCGATCGCCGGGGAAAACATTTTGCAGTTCTGAAAACGGACAGTATGAGAGGTGGTCTTGACAGCGAAGCTTATGTGGTTTTTTTTCTCACGGACCCGAAAAAGAATGCTGACCATGCGTCCTTCGTACTGCAAGTCTTAGATGGCGCCAGTAATATGGGCCTCGCCAGCGAGGCATCGAATGATCTTTGTCAGACGACTTTGCCCATTGATTATTCAGCAGGGGCGCCATTGGGGAGCGCCAATAAAATCGAGCATCTGAATATCAACTTTGATAAGCGCGGGCGCGGGCGTTTGTCTTTTGTCAAGACGGAGGAAGATTGCGACAGTAGGCGCTATCGCACCTATACGCAAGATTATGTATTCCAAAACGGCGCGTTCACGAAAATCGCCGGTGAGAAGCCGCCGATCCATCGTAACAAGCTGCTCGCTCCTCAAAGTCTGGCCGTTGATGATCAGGGTACGCTGTATGTCGGAGCCGGATATGACGCAACACTGCTAAAAATTTCCGCAGCAGGCAAGATGCAGGTGCTCAATAAGCGTGCCGCAGCGCTGTCGGGCCAGAGTCATACATCGATCGATGCGGTGGTCGTGACCCGACACCATGGCATCGATATGCTGGTCAGTGGCGATTTACGCGTCCTCAATGATCGCGGCATGGATCAGGATGTGCAGACAGAGAGAGCCAAGTTGCACAAATATGGTCGATACATGACGGCCATGGCAGGTGATGCAAAAGATGACCTGTATATTGTGTTCGACAGGTCCAAACTCGTCATGCTATCGCCGCAAGGCGAGGTGCGCGAGCTATTCGACGCCAACCGGGCGGTAGCGCCGGGCCATGCCGCAGCGTCGGCACGCGTAACGATCAGTGGTTTGGCGGTAGGCCCAGATAACAGCGTCTATATCACGGATGCCCTTCATGCCGCCATTGATCGTATTGGCAGCGATGGCCACTTAAGGGCAGTGCTTCTGGGTCAGGCCAAGGTGCGTAGCTGGAATGGCCAGCCGGTGAAAAATTTCAGTCCGGAAAATCTCGCCATCACCGGTGACGGCCGTATGTACGTCAGCAGCGGACAAAGCATCTACAAAGTCAGCGCCCAGGGAGGAGGGCAGTGGCTGGCCGGTCAATGCAGCGGTTTTCGTGATGGTCCAGGTTCAGTAGCGCGCTTTGGCTATATCAGCGCCTTGGTTGTTGACCCCGCCGGTGATCTCGATGTGCTCGATGCCGGCAATGAGGCGGTGCGTAAAATGACCAGCACCGGCGTGGTCAGCTCGGTGGTCAAACGCTTCAGCAAACTGACTGCGTACGATCAGGGTTTTTGCACACCTTGATGGTGCTTTCGCGAGTCGGTGGCGCACCTGCGGCAGCCCTAATAGTCGGCTCAGGAGAGCACTTTGACCTCATTCGGCGGAATGTAGTATCACACCTACATTTGTTGATGTAGGAGGCGTGCTGTGACCATCACCACTCTATCTAGTCGCGAGCTGAACCAGGATGTGACCCGAGCAAAGAAGGCTAGCAAGAGTGGCCCCGTGTTCATCACGGATCGTGGCAAGCCTGCGCACGTGCTGTTGAGCTTTGAGGACTATCAGTGGTTGACGAAGCAGCGCCGTAACATTGCTGACGCGCTGGCGATGCCGGGTGTTGCAGATATCGAGTTTGAGCTGCCGCGCGTAACTATGGGGGCCAGGCCGGCTGATCTCTCATGATGTATGTGCTGGATACCAACGTGCTGTCGGAGCTGCGCAAGGTAGGACTTGGTAAGGCCGATGCGCATGTGACGGCATGGACCGAAAGCGTCGATGCCGCTGACCTCTTCATATCGACCATCACCATCATGGAGTTGGAGCTTGGCGTTCTGTCGATTGAATGCAAGAATGCTACCCAGGGGGCCATGCTGCGCTCGTGGCTGGAGCAGCACGTATTACCCGAGTTCTCCAGGCGCACACTGCCGATCGATACCGTTGTAGCGCAACGCTGCGCTCGGCTGCATGTACCCGACAAGCGCGGCGAGCGTGACGCGCTCATCGCGGCTACGGCGCTGGTGCACGGCATGACGGTGGTAACGCGTAACGTGGCCGATTTCAAGCCAACAGGAGTGGCCATCGTCAATCCGTGGGAGCCATCGCCATGACGGCCTACAGTGTTGGCGGGCGTGCCGCACGGCTTGCCGCAGATATCAAGGTATGACGGGGACACCCAACACGCTCCTCACCGGTACACTCAGCCGGGGCGGGCGGTGGCAGTGGCCTTACGTTATACTAGGGGGCGTGCTCCAAGGAGCGGGCCCCATCACACCGTACGTCATCGGCGAAGTGCGGTGTAAAGCGGTGTGACAATGCCGAAACCATTGAAGTCTGCGATGATTTTTTTTGTCCATTCTCAAATCAACCAGGCTGCCCTGGTGAAACAGCTAGGCTTGCCCCAGTACAGCTATTTTTTTGTTCTCGACAAGTTCATTCCCCTGTTAGAGCGACTGGGCCGGGTGGTCATTCTCGAGCACCCCGAAGACGCTGATGCGCAGTTCGATGCCTGGACGGCGCAGGGTGAAACCTGTGTGTTCCTTTCCTTCACTCCGCCGCACTACAGCTACACGCCAGAGCGTTGCCCGACCCTGACCGTCTTTGCCTGGGAATTCAGCAATCTTCCCGATGAGACTTGGGAGGGAGCGAGCGGCCGCGACTGGCGCCAGGTCTTTCACCAGCAGGCCGGCGCCATCCCCTTGTCCAGGCAGGCCGAGGCGTTGGTGTGCGACGCCATGGGGGCGGATTATCCGGTCAAAGCCATCCCTGTGCCGGTCTGGGACAGCTTCGCTGCGCATCGCCGGCAGGTGCGGCCGGCTCGCAAGCGCGAACAGACACTCCGCCTGACGGCGCAGGTCATCGACAGCCGCAACTATGTCTGCAACGAGGCTGAGTTTCATCTCTTGCGACCAGAGGATCAGTTCAACTTTCCCGCTCTCGATCAGTCGCCCATGCAGATGACGTTCAGTATTGATGACGCCGACTCGGCTTACCTCGGTGGATTCTATCATAGTGAACCCTGGGGCACCTGGTCGCAGCTGGCGGCTCCCTGGATCCTGTTGCCCTGGCGCGTCAGTGGCGACGTCCGCCTGGAAATCGATTGCGCCGCCTACGGCCCCAACGTCGGGCGCACCATCGCCGTCGAATGCGGCGATCAGATCCGTTCTTTACCTCTGACCGGTTCCTTCCAGGTGCATACGTTCGATTTTCAGGTCAGCACCCTGGCGCCGGTCATCCAGTTCCGTGGCCTGAGTCAGACGCCGGTGCCGGGTGCCGTCGACACGCGTACCATGGGCCTCGGCTTGCGCAGCCTGCGCCTGACGAGTTTAGCCTCGACGATCGCGCAGGGGCAGGATGATCTGACGCGGTCCCTCACCCTGGACGGTGTCGTCTATACGGCGGTGCTCAATCCGGCGGATGAGAGAAAGAATTGGCACGATCTGGTGACGGCGTTCTGCTTCGCCTTTCGTGAGCGTTCGGATGCCACTTTGATCCTGAAGATGACGCACCGTTCCCTGACCTCTTTTATGGGCAAGCTGCATCTCCTGCTTCGCCAATGTTCTCCCTATGCCTGTCGTATCATCGCCCTGCATGGTTATCTTGATGAAGCGCAGTTCGAGGCTCTCATCGATGCCAGCTCCTACTATGTCAATGCCTCGCTCGGCGAAGGTCTTTGCCTGCCGCTCATGGAGTTCATGAGCTGTGGCGTGCCGGCGCTTTCGACGCGTCATACGGCCATGCTCGACTACGTCGATGCGGATAGCCATTTCATCATCGCTTCGAGTTTCGCGCCAACCGGTTGGCCGCACGATCCGCGCCACCTCAGCCGCACGTTGCAGCACCGTGTCAACTGGCAGTCCATCGTCGATGCCTTCGAGGACAGTTATCGAGTCGCGCAGGAGCCGTCCGAGCGCTATCAGGCCATGGCGCAGCGTGGTATGGACAAGATGCGCGCCTTGGCCTCCTTCGATCAGACAGAACATGACCTGCAAGTCCTTCTAGCGCAGGCTCTGGCGCGTGTGGAAGCATCCGTATGAAGATACTCGTCTACTCGGCGACCTCGCAGTCTTCGCTTGAGCAACAGCTCGGCATGGCCGATTACAGCTATTTTTTCGTGAAAAAAATGTTCATGCCGGTGCTCGCCCGCCTCGGCGAGGTCATCGACATCGGCGATCCGGCGCAGGAGGTCGATGCCATCTATGCGCGCGCTAGCGCCGTCGGTGAGTTCTGTCTGTTTCTTTCATTTACACCGCCGCATAAGACGGTCACCGATCTGCGCTGTCCCAGCGTCTGCGTCTTCGCCTGGGAGTATGGCACTTTGCCGAGCGAGGCCTGGGGTGGTGAGCCGAGAAATGACTGGCGCTATGTCCTCGGTCGTCATGGCTACGCCATCACCCACTCTGCCTTCGCTGCCGCGACGGTGCGCGCCGCTTTGCGGCAGGATTTTCCGGTTCTGTCACTGCCGGCGCCCTTATGGGATTCGGTGCAGGGCTTGTGTCAGCCGCCATCGTTGCCGCTGCCGATGCGCCGCCAGCTGGCGTTGACAGCGAGTGTGCTCGACACCCGCGAACTCGGCCTGGAGCAGGTCGCCGAGGCCGAACTACCGGATTTCATCAACGGACTTCTATCGCGCATCGCCCAGCCGCAAGCGCTGACGCTCGATTTCGCCGGTGTTGTCTATACCGCCGTTTTCAATCCCAACGATGGTCGCAAGAACTGGATTGACCTGTTGACCGCTTTCTGTTGGGCCATGCGTGCGCACGAAGACGCCATCCTGCTACTCAAACTCAGTTATCGCGACCTCAACCTCTCCATGCGTCTGCTGCTCGAGGAGCTGCGTCGCCTCGCGCCTTTCCGCTGTCGCGTCGTGCTGATTCATGGCTTGCTGTCGGAAGCCGCTTATCAGGATCTCATCCGGGTCTCACATTACACGGTCAACAGTTCGCATGGCGAGGGCCAGTGTCTGCCGCTCATGGAGTTCATGTCGGCGGGTAAACCGGCCATCGCCCCGGATCATACCGCCATGGCCGATTATCTCGACAGTGACAATGCTTTCGTCGTCGCTTCGAATCGCGAGTGGACGCACTGGCCACACGATCCGCGCGCGCTCAAGAGGACCTTTGGCCATCGCATCGACTGGCAGTCTCTGCATGATGCTTATCAGCACAGCTATACCGTCGTCAAGGAGGATGGCGCACGCTATCAGCGCATGTCGAAGGCGGCGGTGCAGCGTTTGCGCGCGCATTGCTCACAGCAGGTGATACATGCCCGCCTCGCCACCTTCATCGCGCAGCGCCATGCCAGTCATGCCGTTTTCACCCAGGACACATGTACGCGGGCGTCGAAGTGGCGCCGTTGTCTGCTTGCGTGGCGGCGATGGCTATGATTCGCGACTGGATCCATCGCTGCGCCAGTCGTCTGGCAGCAGCCACGGCGACGACCCGTGATCCTCTCCTTTGCGGTCTGGTCGATGCGGTGCAAAGTGGCTGGTATGATCAGCACCGCGGTGCTCTGGCGCCGGGTTTTGATATCGGTCCGGCGCATCGGGTGCTTGACCTCGGCTGCGGTGAGGGGGGCGCTAGCCTGTTTTGCGCCCGTCAGGGCGGTCAGGTGATCTACGCCGATGCCGACATCGACAAGCTGCTCTCCGTTCAGGCGCGCATCAGCGCCATCGCTGCTGCCAGTCTGCCGTTGTTCTGTGACGGTGCGCAGCTGGCTTTGGCCGATGCCAGCGTCGACCGCATCATCGCCATGGAGATGCTCGAACACACCGAAGATCCGCAGGCGGTGCTCGCCGAGCTGGCGCGCGTCGGGCGGCCAGGAGCCCTCTATCTGCTCACCGTACCGCATGCGCGCGCCGAGCATCTGCAGCAGGGCATCGCCCCGGAGGCTTTCTTTCAGGCGCCCAACCATGTGCACATCTTCGAGGAAGCCGATTTTCTGCAGCGCGTCGCGAGCGTCGGTCTGGAGATCGTCAGCAGCGACGGTACCGGTTTTTATTGGGTCTTCGGCCTGCTCCTGTTCTGGATCGCCGAACGTGAGGCTGGACGGTCGCTGAGCGGCCCAGCGCTGGACAAGCTCACACCGCCTTTTCCGGTCAGCATGCAGCAATGGGCGATGCTTTGGCGTGAGGTGCTGACCAGTGCCTCCGGGCGCCTGCTCAAGCAGCGCCTCGACCGCCTGCTGCCCAAGTCCCTGGTCGTTCTCGCGCGGCGACCGCAGACGTGAGCATGCAAGCCGTCGCCGCGGGCGTCCTCCTCGTCGAATGGTCGGCCGGTGCGGGTGTCGCCAGCGATACCTGGGCGCGCGCACTGCTGGCAGCGCTGTGGCAGACGTCGATGGCGGCACAGACCTGGCTGGTGGTGCGCGGCTACACGCCGGCGCAGGTGCTCGCCTTGCGCGCAGAGCTCGGCGACCAGCCGACCCCAAAGATCATCCTCGCCGACGATGAGGAAGGCTATCAGACCTGGCAACAGGGCCTCGGCGTCAGTGCTCGCCTATGCCTGGGTGGCGATGAACTGGCGCTGCTGTGGACGGATGGCGAGGGACGGCAGCGCCGCTTTCATGTCGATGCGGCGGCACTGGCGGCGGCGCAGGACAGGAGCGAGGGAGTGGTCGACGCCAGCGTTCTGCCTGCCGTCGCCTGGCTGCCCGCTGCGCCACATGAGGCGGAGGCGGGACAGCGCGCCTTCAGCGCCGGCTACTTCGCTCTGCCAAGCGACTTCATGCTCTTGCCCCTGCCGCCTGCGTCAGCTCCCGAGAGTCTCTGGCGTGCACGACTGAGCGCGCTCGCCGAACGCTTGGCGGGGGCACAGGCTGGGCGTCCCTGCATCTTGCTCGGCGACGGTCACGTCGGCGAGGCGGAACGACTGGCGGCGCTGTGGCGCGACACGCCGGCATCGTATCGGGTGATCACCGACTTCGCCGAGCGTCAGGAGCTCTATGGCCTGTGCGGCCTCTATCTGGCGCAGGATGACACCCTCGAGGATCGTCTCAGCAGCGCGGCGGCGAGCGCCGCTGGCGCCCCCATCGCTGGCGCTGCGCTGCCAGATCGGCAGGAGCCGATACCCTGGCGCGATCTGCTGACGATCCTGCTGCCGGAGCGAGCGTTTGCCGGACCCGTCGCGAGTGCGGTGCCGCTGGCCCGGCTCTTCGTCGACGTCTCCGAGCTCATCCGCCAGGACGCCGGCACCGGCATCCAGCGCGTGGTCAGACATCTGCTCGCTGAACTGCGCGCGCGGCCACCCGCCGGCTACCGCGTCCAGGCCGTCTACGCCAGTCCCGGCGAGCACGGTTATCGCTGCAGCGATGACGTGAAGCTTCAGCCTATGGCCAGCGATGCGCCGTTGAGCGCTTGCCCCGGTGATCGCTTCCTTGGCCTCGACTATACCCCGGCGCTCAGCTGCCAGCAGGCTGAGCAACTGCTCGCCTTGCGCGCCGCCGGCGTGCGTGTCGCCTTCGTCCTCTATGATCTGCTGCCGGTGCTGATGCCGGCCGCCTTTCCCGCCGGCACGGCGACGGCGCAGGCACTGTGGCTGCAGCTGATCGCCACGATGGATGAAGTGCTCTGCATCTCACAGAGCGTCGCCCGCGAGTTTCAGCAGTGGGTTGCGCAAGAGCTGCGCACGCCGTGTCTGGCGCACGTCGATTGGTTTCATCTCGGCGCCGATCTGAGCGAGGCGGGCGCGCCTAGCAGCAGGCCGGCGGACGGGGATGAGCGTCTGCGATGTCTGCGGCAAAGCCCATCCTTTCTGCTCGTCGGCACCCTCGAGCCGCGCAAAGGCATCGCCCAGGTCGTCGCCGCTTTTGAGCAGCTCTGGCAGGTAGGCGAGGACGTCCATCTGGTCCTGGTCGGCAAGGCCGGTTGGCAGCAGGAAGAACTCATCGCCAGCTTGCGCCGTCACCCGCAGCGTGACCATCGCCTGCACTGGCTGGAAGCGGTCAGCGACGTCTATCTCGAGGCGCTTTATGCCACGTGCAGCTGTCTCTTGCAGGCTTCCCTGGGTGAGGGATTTGGCTTACCCTTGGTCGAGGCGGCACGCCGTGGACTACCACTGCTCGTGCGTGATCTGCCGGTTTTCCGCGAGGTCGCGGGTGAGCACGCCAGCTACTTTCGCGGTGAGTCGGCGGCGCAGCTGGCCGATGCCGTGCAGGCCTGGCTGACGCTTTATCGTCAAGGCCGGCATACGCCGTCGACGGCGCTGCCCTGGCAGACCTGGCGCGACAGCGCTGAACAACTGATCGAACGATGGCTGACGCCCCGACCCATGACACAGCTTCCTCCCCCTGCCCGCACCGCCAGCGATGACGAGAATGTCGCCACCGCCCTGCTCGCGCGCATCGGCCGCCAGAGCGGCGACCAGGAGCAGCAGATGCGTCTGCTCCATGAGCGGATGATCAGCCTGTACGCCAGCCACGAGCACATCAAGAACGAACTATTCGCCGCCAGTCAGCAGCGCGAGCAATGTCTGCAGGCGGAGGTGACGCGACTGCGGCAGTTGCAAAGCGACAGCGCGCAACGCGAGCGGAGTCTGCAGGAAGAACGGCAGTCCTTGCAGGCGGAGGTGACGCGCTTGCGTGTCGAGCAGGCGCAGATGCAAAGCGACAGCGCGCAGCGCGAGCAGCGTCTGCAGGAGGCTTACCAGGCCCTCATCACCAGCAGTTCCTGGCGTTTGACGCGGCCGCTGCGCGTCCTGGCACGCGTGCTGCGGCGGCTACCACAGCGGCCAGCGCTGCTGCCGTTGCGGGTGGCGGCGCTGCGCTGGCTGCTGCGCCATCCGCGTCTGAAGCGCTTCCTGCAAGCTCTGGTCGCCGTGTCGCCAGGCCTGTCACAACGCCTTGCCGCACATGCGCGCGGCGTTCTCGCCGTGACACCCGTGCCGGTCTATACACCACCGCTCGACAGCGCCCTGTCGCCGCGCGCGCGGCATTTTCTCGCTGCCCTGCGTCAGGCACGGGAGCGGCGGGGAGACCACTGATGCGCATCGTTCTCGACCTGCAGGGCGCGCAGAGCGCCAGCCGTTATCGTGGCATCGGACGCTATTCCCTGGCTCTGGCTCAGGCCATCGCCAGGCGCCGCGGCGAACATGAGCTCTACATCCTGCTCAATGGCGGCCTCAGCGACAGCGTCGTCGAGTTGCGGCGCGCCTTCGCCGATCTGCTGCCGGCCGAGCACATCATCGTCTTCAGCATACCGCAGCCGGTCGCTGCCGAAGCGGCGGACAACGCCGGACGGCGAGGCGTCGCCGAACTGCTGCGCGAGGCCTGCATCGCGCGTCTGCGACCCGACGTCGTGCAC
The DNA here is from genome assembly GCA_021833365.1 of Pseudomonadota bacterium. Taxonomy (GTDB): domain Bacteria; phylum Pseudomonadota; class Gammaproteobacteria; order Pseudomonadales; family Moraxellaceae; genus JAJZHK01. Next base: position 39,907 of record JAKBFV010000016.1, read on the forward strand.
ATCAGCAGCCTGTTCGAAGGTTATCTCGACGATGCCGTCAGCAGCGTCGGTCGCCTCGCGCAGCACGCCCTGGTCAGCGTTTCTCTCTATGATCTCATCCCCTGGCTGAATCAGGAGCACTACCTGACGCCGCGGCCGGCCTATGCCGCGCATTACCGCGAAAAGATGGCGCATCTGCAGCGCGCCGACCTGCTTCTCGCCATCTCCGAAGCCAGTTGTCAGGAAGCGCGCACGCATCTGCCCGGCCAGCAGCGCATCGTCAACATCGCCGCCGCCGCCGACGCCTGCTTCACCCCCGGCTCCGCCAGCGCTGCTCGTACCCGTCTGCGTCCGTATCTCGCCAGCACTCGGCCTTTTGTGCTGTACACCGGTGGCGCCGATGAGCGCAAGAATCTGCCGCGTCTGCTCGCCGCCTTCGATCAGCTGCCGGCGACCTTGCGCGACAGCCATCAGCTGGTGCTGGCCGGGCGACTGTCGACGGGGGAGGTGGACCTCCTGCGTGAGCAGGCACAGAGCCTCGGATGGAGCGATGAACAATGGTGTTTGACCGGCTATGTTGACGATGCGACTCTGGTCGATCTCTATCGTGCCTGCACCCTGTTCGTCTTTCCCTCCTGGCATGAGGGCTTCGGTCTGCCCGCTCTGGAAGCCATGTCCTGCGGCGCCGCCGTGCTCGCCGCCCATACCTCCAGCCTACCGGAAGTGATCGGGCGCCAGGATGCCTTGTTCGATCCCTTCTCGGTCG
>JAKBFV010000088.1 GCA_021833365.1 Pseudomonadota bacterium
GCGACGCCTGAGACGGCCTGCCATGGTGATGAAATCTAAACTTAGTATCACTGGAGTCGGTGCGACGGCGTGCATAAAATGCCGCGCTGGGGGTCGAGCACGCGCGGCGGGGCGAGATCTCTGAATCCATCTGGGAGCGTCGTGCATGATCTGGTTCGTCAAGGTTGCGCTCAAAAAACCTTATACTTTTGTCGTCTTAGCCATCTTCATCGTCATCTTTGGGATGATGGCGGCCTTGCGGACTCCGACCGATATCTTTCCGGATATCAAGATCCCGGTCATCGCCGTGGTCTGGTCCTACAATGGGCTGCCGCCGGATGATATGGCCGGGCGCGTCATCTATTACTACGAACGCGGCCTCAGCTCGACCGTCAACGACATCGAACACATCGAAAGCGAGTCGCTGGTCGGCTACGGCGTCGTCAAGATCTTCTTCCAGCCGACAGTCGACATCCGTACCGCCACGGCGCAGGTGACCTCGCTGTCACAGACGGTGCTCAAGCAGATGCCGCCCGGCATCACGCCGCCCCTGATTCTGAACTACAATGCCTCGACCGTGCCCATCCTGCAGCTGGCGCTGTCGAGTAAGCGGGTCAGCGAGCAGAAGATCTTCGACATCGGGCAGAACTTTATTCGCCCGCAGCTGGCGACGGTGCCGGGTTCAGCCGTGCCATCGCCCTATGGTGGCAAGGTGCGTCAGGTGCAGATCGACCTGAATCCGCGCGCCCTGCAGTCGAAGGGCTTGTCGGCGCAGGACGTCAGCGATGCTCTCGCCGCTGAAAACCAGGTGATCCCGGTTGGGACGATGAAGGTCGGCACCTTCGAATACCAGGTCAAGCTCAATGACGCCGTCGAGACCGTCGACGAGATCAATAATCTGCCGGTCAAGTCGGTGGGCAATGCCACCATCTACATGCGCGATGTCGGTCACGCCCGCGACGGCTTTCCGCCGCAGACCAATGTGGTGCGCGTCGATGGTTCGCGCGCCATCCTGATGACCTTGCTGAAGAGCGGCTCGGCGTCGACCCTCGACGTCATCGAGGGCGCCAAGAAGCTGTTGCCGCGTCTCAAGGAGACTCTGCCGTCCTCGCTCAAGATCTCCCTGCTCGGCGACCAGTCGATGTTCGTCAAGGGTGCGGTGAGCAGCGTCATCCGCGAAGGGGTCATCGCCGCCGTGCTGACCAGCCTGATGATCTTGCTCTTTCTCGGTAGCTGGCGGTCGACCATCATCATCGCCACCTCGATACCGCTCGCCATCCTTTCCGCCGTCGCCCTCCTCGCCGCCAATGGTCAGACCTTGAACGTCATGACCCTCGGCGGCCTGGCTTTGGCGGTCGGCATCCTGGTCGACGACGCGACGGTGACCATCGAGAACATCAACTGGCATCTTGAACACGGCAAGGAAGTGGAAACCGCCATCCTCGATGGTGCCGAACAGATCGTAACGCCAGCCTTCGTCTCCCTGCTGTGCATCTGTATCGTCTTCGTGCCGATGTTCTTCCTGACCGGGGTGGCCGGCTATCTCTTCGTGCCCATGGCCGAGTCGGTGGTCTTCGCCATGTTCTCCTCATTCTGTCTGTCGCGCACCCTGGTGCCGACCATGGCCAAATACCTCTTGCACGCGCACGTCGAAGGCGAGCTGCCGACCGGCGAGTCGGGTGGTATCCGCCTGCATGGGCCGCAGAAACGTCACAGCTGGACGCATCCCCTGGTCATGTTTCAGTCCGGCTTCGAGCGCCGTTTCTCCTCCATCCGCACGCGCTATCACAAGCTCCTGACGCTGGCCCTGGGCAATCGCCGTCTCTTCATCGCCGGCTTCCTCGCTTCAACCCTGGCCTCTTTTCTGCTGATTCCTTTCCTTGGGCGCAACTTCTTCCCGGATGTCGACGCCGGTCAGATCAATATCCATGTGCGTGCTCCGGTGGGGACGCGTATCGAAGACACCGCCGCCCAGTTCGATCACATCGAGAATGCCATACGCCGGGTCATTCCGCCCGATCAGGTCGACACCATCGTCGACAACATCGGCCTGACCGTCAGTGGTATCAATATGGCGTATAGCAATACCGGCACCATCGGTCCGCAGGATGGTGACATCTACGTCACCTTGAAAGAGGACCACTCGCCGACGGCGGCTTACGTCAAAACCTTGCGCACGGTGCTGCCGCGGCAGTTCCCGGGCACCGATTTTGCCTTCCTGCCCGCCGACATCATCAGCCAGATTCTCAACTTCGGCTCACCAGCGCCGATCGATCTCAAGGTGGTGGGGCCGAACGCTCCCGCTGATGAGGTGTATACGCGCGATTTGCTGAATCGTCTGCGCGCCGTTCCTGGTGTCGTCGATGCACGCATGCAGCAGGCGACCAATGAGCCGCAGATCAATGTCGACATCGATCGTACGCATGCCGACCAGCTCGGGATCAGTGAGCGTGACGTCACCAACAGCCTCGGCGTGATGCTCGCCGGCAGCCTGCAGACGGCGCCGGTGTTCTGGCTCAACCCGAAAAATGGCGTGTCCTATCCGATCGTGGCTCAGACGCCGCAGTACAACCTCGATAGCCTCGACAAGCTCATCAATATGCCGGTGACTGGGCATGATATCCATGATGAGGTTCTCGGTAACCTCGGCAACATCCGTCGTTCGACGACCAATGCCGTGGTCACCCACTACGCCATCGAGCCCTCACTCGACCTCTATGCGGCGACGCAGGGGCGCGATCTCGGTGCCGTCGCTGGCGATATTCTCGGCATCATCAAGGCCACAGCGCATGCTGTGCCTAAGGGTGCGACGGTGAGCCTGCTCGGTCAGGTGCAGACGATGAACAGCGCGTTCTCTGAACTGCTCTTCGGTCTCATCGGCGCCATCGTGCTCATCTACCTGATCATCGTCGTCAACTTCCAGTCCTGGCTCGATCCTTTCGTCATCATCACCGCTCTGCCGGCGGCTTTGGCCGGTATCGTGTGGATGCTGTTCACCACGCATACGCCGCTGTCGGTGCCCGCCCTGACCGGCGCCATCATGTGCATGGGGGTGGCGACGGCCAACAGTATTCTCGTCGTCAGCTTCGCTCGCGAGCGACTCGCGCATGGCGGCAACTCCATGGCAGCGGCGCTCGAGGCCGGCTTCACCCGCTTCCGTCCAGTTCTGATGACGGCGTCGGCGATGATCATCGGCATGCTGCCCATGGCTCTCGGTCTGGGTGAAGGCGGTGAGCAGAATGCGCCGCTCGGACGTGCGGTGATCGGTGGTCTGGTGTTCGCCACCATTTCCACCCTGTTCTTCGTTCCCGCTATTTTCAGTGTCGTCCATGCCGGCGACGAATCCGCCAAGCGTTCAGGAGATCAACATGTCGCGTAAGCTGCAGGCGCTGCAGGCCAAGAGAAACCGTCGCCTCAAGACCGTCGGCGTATTGACCATCTGCACGGCGATCGCCGTCGTCATCGGTGGGCTGGCCTTGCGCAGTCGCCAGGATGAAGCGGTGAAGGTCTGGACGCAGTCGCAATTCATTCCGACGGTGAAGGTGATCCATCTCGAGCACGCATCGAGCATGACTGGCCTGACCCTGCCCGGGGTGGTGCAGGCTTACTACGACGCGCCCATCTATGCGCGCGTGCCGGGTTACCTGAAGATGTGGTATCAGGACATCGGCGCGCGCGTCAAGAAAGGTCAGGTGCTGGCGACCATCGATACGCCGGATCTCGATCAGCAACTGGAGCAGGCGAAGGCCGATCTGGTCACCGCCCGCGCCAAGCTGCAGCTGGCCAAGGTGACAGCGGCGCGCTGGCAGCATCTGCTCAAACAGGATGCCGTGTCGATGCAGGAATCCGATGAGAAGACCGATGATATGGCGGTGAAGACGGCGGTAGTCGCTGCCGCCCAGGCTAATGTCGAGCGTCTGCAGGCGATGGAGGCCTTCAAACAGCTGACGGCGCCCTTTGATGGCATCGTCACGGCGCGTAAGACCGACGTCGGCGATCTCATCGTCGCCGGTGGTGATAAGGGGCCGGAGCTCTTCGCCGTCGCCGATGTGCACAAGCTGCGCGTCTACGTCAGCGTTCCACAGGCCTACTCCGCCCACCTCAATCCCGGCATCATGGCCATGCTCACCGTGCCCGAGTATCCCGGTCAGCAGTTCCCGGCCTTGATGGTGTCGAGCGCCAGCGCCGTGAGTGCGCAGACCGGTACGGTGCTGGTGGAATTGTCGCTCGATAACACGCAAGGCCGTATCAATCCCGGCGACTACGCCGAAGTGCATTTCAAGGTGCCCTCGAGCTATGCCCGCATCCGCGTGCCGGCGAGTGCGCTGATCTTCCGCGCGCATGGTCTGCAGGTGGCCACCGTCGGTGCCGACGATCGTGCCGTGCTGAAGAAGATCACCATAGGGCATGACGATGGCGCCTATGTCGAAGTGTCGTCGGGCCTGTCTGTCGATGATCAGGTGATCGACAATCCGCCCGATTCGCTGACCAATGGCGAGAAGGTCGTCGTCGGTCATGACCTTCCATCCGTGCGGGGACATGATCATGGCCGTGGCTAAAAAAGCCTTTGCGTTGACGGCCATGGCCTGGGCTCTGTCGGCCTGCTCCCTGGCGCCGCACTATGCAAAGCCGCAGGCGCCGGTCGCGACGCAGTTCAAGGGGGCGGGCATCTGGCAGCAGGCGCAGCCCGCCGACAAGCTGCCGCGCGGTGCCTGGTGGTCGCTGTACCATGACGCACGCCTCGATCATCTCGAGCATCAGGTGCTGACCTCGAACAACTCCTTGGCGATGGCGGTGGCGCACTACGATCAGCGCGCCGATATCGCCAAAGAGATCGATGCCAACCTCTATCCGACGGTCACCCTCGGTGCCTCGATGGCGCGCGACCGCCAGTCGGATCACCGGCCGCAACGTGCCATTCCCGGCAACGAGCCGAATGTCTACAACGCCGACATTCTCGGTATCGGCGTCGACTACGAGGTCGACCTCTGGGGGCAGGTGCACAATGAAGTGGCGGCCGGTCGTGCCGAAGCGCAGGCGGCGGAAGCCGATCTGCAGAATGTGCAGCTCAGTCTGCAGGCGCAGCTCGCCGATGACTATATGCAGCTGCGCGGCCTCGACGCCGAGAAGAAGCTGCTCGATGACACCGTCGACGCCTTCAGCAAGGCCCTGCTGCTCACCCAGGAGCGTCATGACGGTGGCGTCAGCTCCGGCCTCGATGTGGCGCGCGCGCAGAATCGCCTGGCGTCGGCGCAGGCCGAGGTCTATGACGTTCTAGCTTTGCGCGCCCTCTATGAGCACGCCATCGCTGTGCTCATCGGCGCCAACCCTTCGGCCTTCAGCATCGCGCCGGACAGCACGGTCATGCCTTTGCCGGCTCTGCCGAGCATGGTGCCGTCGCAGCTGCTCGAGCGCCGTCCTGACATCGCTGCGGCTGAGCGCCGGGTGGCGGCGGCCAATGCCTACATCGGCGTGGCGCGGGCGGCCTATTTCCCGCAGATCAACCTCAACCCCTTCGCCGGCTATGCCAATACCAGCGCCGATGACTGGTTGACCGCACCCAATACGTTCTGGTCGCTCGGTCCGTCGGCTCTGGTGACCCTGTTCGACGCCGGCCGCATCAAGGCGCAGGTCGAGCAGTCGAAGGCGCAGTACGCTGAACAGACGGCGCATTATCGTGGCGTCGTACTCGATGCTTTCCGTCAGGTCGAAGACGCTCTCGCGCGCCTGCAGCAGTTCTCCGGTGAGTCGGTGCGGCGCGAGCAGGCCGCTGCAGCTGCCGAGCACACCGAGCAGCTGGCGATGGCGCGTTATCGCGAAGGCATCGTCAACTACCTGGAAGTGGTGACGGCACAGACCGATGCCCTGCGCGCCGAGCGTGCCAACCTCAATCTGCGCACGCGCCAATTGCGTGCCAGTGTCGAGCTGGTGCGTGCCCTCGGCGGCGGCTGGTCGCGCGCTGGCGATAAGGTCCAGAAAAAAGAAGGCGCTTGATGGCGCTGGGGCGAGATGGGGCGCGGCTGAGGATTGCCGCCGCGCCCGTCTGTCACTACAATGCCGGCTGCAGGCGGGTGTAGTTCAATGGTAGAACTTCGGCTTCCCAAGCCGATAGCGTGGGTTCGATTCCCATCACCCGCTCCACATCAACTTTCCAGGGACTTCCACCGAAATCCACGGAGTGTTGTAAGTCGCTGATCCGCTTAGGCTTTAGGGTATTGTCAGGTAAACCGAGATCTGGTGCAATGATCACCATGAACACTCATCGTCGTTACCCTCGCCACCGTTTTCCCATCGACATCATCCGTCAGTGTGTCTGGCTGTACTTTCGGTTTTGTCTCAGCTATCGCGACGTCGAGGAGATGATGGCTGAGCGGGGAGTGACCGTCAGCTACGAAACGATCCGTAGCTGGTGCAGGAAGTTTGGTGGTGACTATGCACGCAGACTGCGTGCCCGGCAGGGGCGGTTGGGTGACACATGGCATCTGGATGAGGTCTATCTGCGCATTGGTGGGAAACTTCAGTATCTGTGGCGCGCTGTCGATCAAGATGGTGAAGTTCTTGATATTCTGGTGCAGACGCGGCGCAACAAGGCAGCAGCCCTCAAGTTTTTTCGTAAGTTGCTGAAGGGACAAGGCGGTCTGCCCCGACGCATTGTGACCGACAAACTGGGCAGTTATGCAGCAGCCAAGGCAGAAATGATGCTGAGTGTAGAGCATGTACGGGACAAGGGAGCCAACAACCGGGCTGAGAACTCACATCAGCCGACACGGGAGCGAGAACGACGAAGGCGTCGTTTCAAGTCTCCGGGTGAGGCGCAACGCTTTCTGTCCACATTTTCTGTTATCAACAACCATTTTCGACCCAGCCGTCATCTGCTCAAAGCTGCTCATTCCCGCCAGGTGATGGGACGCCGCTTTGCCGAGTGGCGTGATGTGTGTGGGCAAAATGCAGTTTGAGATTGAGGTGATGGATTTTTGCGCCCTGAAAAAGTTAACATGACAGACCCCCTGCGAGGTAGGCCGCGTCGACAGCGGACAACGCGTGTCCCGGCACGATCACCTGTTCGATGCCGGTTAGGGCGTGCGCGATCTCGGCATAATTTGCCTAAAATAACAGGCGCTAAGCTGTGTAACGCTTAGCATAACGGGCACAAATGGCGCTCTTGGCTTGCCATGTATTATTGTGTCGCCTATTATTTGGGGCATTGAACTGTGAAATGCCGGCTTAAATGAGCAGATTCGAGACCCCGATGCATGTCGCCGAGCAAGTGATCCAGCTCGGCCACCGAATCCGGATCGCCCGCATCCGGCGCGGCTGGTCCGTGGCGGATCTGGCGAGCAAGGCGGGCATCAACCGCAATACCCTGACTGCGCTGGAACTGGGCAAGCCCGGCACGGCGGTCGGGGTGTGCTTCACGGTGCTGTGGGCCTTGGGACTGGATCGGACGCTGGACGGCGTCGCCGATCCAGATGCCGATTTGCACGGCAAGGCGCTCGAAGCCGCTCGACGCCCCAGCCGAGCAGGCAAGCCACGCAAGACCGGCGACGACTATGACTTCTGAGCGCGAGGCATACGTCTACATCCAGCTTCCCGGCAGCCTGGAGACCGTTCCGGCTGCGCTGCTGCGCGTGCAGACCTTGCCGGACGGCATCCAGATCGGGCGATTCCGCTACGGCGATCGCTATCTTGCGCGGCCCGAGGCGATGGCACTCGATCCGTTCCGTCTGCCCCTGGCCAAGCAGGTGTTCGAATTTACGCAGCTCAAGGGCATCCCCGGCGCGGTACGCGACGCTGCACCGGATGCCTGGGGCCGACGCGTGATCGAAAATAAGCTGGAGCGCAGCCCGGCCGATCTCCAGGAGATCGACTACCTGCTCCATGGCCCCCAGGACGGGGCCGGCTACCTGAGTTTTGGCCTCAAGGCAGAGCCGCCTGCACCCAAGCGTCACTACAACCGAACGCATCAACTCGATGAGCTGATTGCCGCTGCGCAGGCCATCGAGGAAGGCAAGCACGTCGCCGCGTATTTGCTCGAACAGCTCGATCCCGGCACCAGCATGGGCGGCGCGCGGCCGAAGGCCACGATCGAAGACGGGCAGAGCCTGTGGCTCGGCAAGTTCCCCGCCAAGGATGACCGTTTCAATCTCCAGCGGGTCGAGTTTGCCTCGCTGGACCTGGCCAGGCGGTGCGGTCTGAACGTCACCCAGGCGCGGCTGCAGTCGGTCGGCCACGGCGACGTGTTGATGCTGGAGCGTTTCGACCGGGAGTACGCCGAGGGTGGCTATCTGCGCTTCGGCCTGGTCAGCGGCCTGACCGTACTCGACTGCGGCGATAGCCATGTGGACAGGGATCGCTGGTCCTACCCGTTGCTGGCCGACAATCTGCGGCGGTGGTCCGACAAGCCCGAAGCCGATTGTGCTGAGCTGTTCCGCAGGATGGTCTTCAACGCGGCCGTGACCAACAACGACGACCACCCACGCAACCATGCCTTGCTGCGCCGACAGAAAGGGTGGCGGCTTTCACCGGCCTACGACTTGGTGCCCGCGCCCGTGGTCAGCATCGAACGACGCGATCTCGCGTTGACCGTGGGGGGCTACGGCCGCACAGCCAGCATCTACAACCTGCTGTCCCAGGCGGGGCGGTTCGGTCTGTCCGCGGAAGAGGCGCGCCGGGAGATCGACAACATCGTCGCCATCGTCCGGCAATGGAGAGAGAGTTTCTTCGCCTGTGGTGTGTCCGCGCAAGACGTCGAGCACATCGCACCCGCAATCCTGCCGGAATGCTTTTTCTTTGAAAGGCAGCCGGATGCCTGAACCAATGTCCATGCTCGTCGCCTCAGCACTCACCTTGGTGGCTGTGGGTGGACGTCAGAGGACCTTGGCAGACGGCCTTGCTTGCCGAGGGGGAGAGGGCGGTACATAATATGATGTTATCCCATTGGGAAAACAGAAAGAATCTGTTTTTTTGTCAATGGGTTGGGTGTTGTTCGGCCAGTCGCCGGCCTGCCAGATGTAGAGTTTTTCTCCGCTTTCCATGCGGAGATTAAATGCCATTTTCTCCGCATTCGCAAGCTATTCACCGCACTCGGCGCGGCGAATATCGCTCCTAATCGCCGCAAGTCACGCTTTCGAAGTAGAGGCATCAACTGTTGACATCCTCCCCGGCCTGAAGGCCGGAGATTCCTACGGTGCTACGCATGGATGACTCCGCACATAGTCGCTTCGGTGGGTTAGAGGGGCCTGACTGCACCACCTCTCCACAGGCTGCAACGCGGTGTCCCCGCGCCAGAATGTTGATCGCGCCGACGACATCGGCGTTGTCCTCGCAGCCGCAATCGACGCAAGCGAACTTCGCCTGTGTCGTCCGGTTGCCCACGCTCACGCAAGCGCAGACTGGACAGGTCTGGCTCGTGTTCTGCGGCGGTACGGCGATGAGCCAGCCGCCGCTCCACGCCAGTTTGTAGTCCAACTGGCGGCGGAACTCGAACCAGCCCTGGTCGAGGATGGACTTGTTCAAACCGGATTTGGCCCCGAACATTCTTGCCCGGCTGCTCGGTGGTGCCTGCCGCTGACATGGACATGTTCCGTATCTGCAAGTCCTCGATGGCGACCATCGCGT
>JAKBFV010000089.1 GCA_021833365.1 Pseudomonadota bacterium
CGCGGATACGGCAAGGACTCCTGCAACTCCTCCTCGACTTCGAGCAGGGCGCGGTGGATGAGATGCTGCGCCTCCTCGATCTCGAAAACCGACGACACCATGGGCAGCATGATCTGCAGATTGTTGAGACCGCGGGAGGCCTTGAGCATGGCGCGCACCTGCACCATGAACAGTTCAGGATGGTCGAGGGTGACGCGGATGCCACGCCAGCCGAGGGCGGGATTGTCCTCCTCGATGGGAAAGTACGGTAGATCCTTGTCACCACCGATGTCGAGGGTACGCATGGTCACCGGACGCGGCGCGAAGGATTCGAGCTGATAGCGGTAGATGGCGCACTGCTCCTCTTCGGAGGGGAAGCGCTCGCGCATCATGAAGGGGATCTCGGAACGATACAGACCGACGCCCTCGGCGCCGCGATCCTTGGAGCGCGCGACATCGACCATGAGGCCGGTGTTGACGTAGATGTTGAGGCGATGGCCGTCCGGTGTCTGCGCCGGCAGATCGCAATAAGCCTCGAGACCGGCGGAGTACTGCTTCTCATCGCGGATGATGTCTTTATAGCGCTTGCGCAGCTGCTTGTTGGGATTGATGTACAGACGTCCCTGATAGCCGTCGACCACCACTTCGGTGTCATCGAGGGCGGTCACCGGCAGCTCGCTCACCCCGACCACCGTCGGAATGCCGAGCGCGCGCGCGACGATGGCCATATGCGCATTGCTCGATCCCTGCACCGTGCAGATGCCGGCGATCTTCTCGAGCGGCTGTTCGACCAGCACCGAGGTCGGAATCTCCTCGCCGACCAGGATGGTGTTGTCCTGGACGGCGAGCTCACGCACGTTCTGCTGTTTTTGCAGTTGCGCCAGGATACGCAGGCCGAGATCCTTGATATCGGCCATGCGCTCGCGCAGATAGGGGTCATCCATGGTCTTGAAGGCCTGCACGTGCTCGCTGATGACCTCGCGCAGCGCCCCCTGCGCCCAGTTGCCGGCACGGATGCGGGCGACGATCTCACCGATCAGGCCATGATCGTCGAGCATGCGCAGATAGACCTCGAACAGCGCCCTCTCCTCGGCCATCAGGCTCGACGCCATCTTGCGATCGAGTTCCTGAATCGAGACGCGCACCGCCGCTAGCGCCGTCTGAAACCGCTCGACCTCCTGCCCGATGTCCTCGCACAGACGATCGGGGATCGAGTCGAGATCAGCCGGCGGATAGATGATCAGGACACGCCCGAGGGCGACTCCGGGCGCACCCGGCACGCCCTTGAAGATGGAAACGGCGCTGGCCTTGTTGCCGCGCAGGGTATCGAGGCCACCGACGACCTTGGCGTGCGCGACGACACCGGACAGCTGCGCCGAGACGGTGACCAGAAAGGCTTCCTCAGAAGCGTCGAAACGGCGCTTGTCCTGTTGCTGCACGACGAGGACGCCGAGAATCTTGCGCCGGTGCATGATCGGCACGCCGAGAAAGGAGTTGTAGCGCTCCTCGCCCGTCTCCGGCAGATAGCGGAACTTCGGATGCGAGGCGGCATCATCGAGATTGAGCGGTTCCTCGCGCAGGCCGACCTGACCGACCAGTCCTTCCGTGAGTCCGAGACTGACGTGGCCGATGGCCTCGGCATTGAGCCCTTCCGTCGCCATCAGCACATAGCGATTGCTGGCCTCATCGAGCAGATAGATGGAACAGACCTCGGTGCCCATGCTGCTGCGCACACTGGACACGAGGATGTCGAGCGCCGACTGCAGATTCGGTGCCGAATTGACCTCCTGTACGATGCGTCGCAAAACATCGAGCATGCCTCAACTCCCTACGGCGACCGGCAGGCGCATGACCAACTCCTTGAGCGCCTTGCGATAGACCTCGCGCTTGAAACTCACCACCTGCAGCAGAGGATACCAGTAACTGACCCAGCGCCACTGATCAAACTCGGCCGGCTGCATGCGATCGAGCCGGATATTCTCTTCGTGCCCGAGCAACTGCAGAAGAAACCATTTCTGCTTCTGGCCGATGCAACGCGGGTGACGATCCTGGCGCACATAACGCTGCGGCAGGCGATAGCGCAGCCAGCCACGCGTCTGTGCCAGCACCTTGACCTGCGCCGCGTTCAGTCCGACCTCCTCCTCGAGCTCACGAAACATCGCCTGCTCAGGGGTCTCCGCCTCGGCGATGCCACCTTGTGGAAACTGCCATGCCTCATGGCCCGAGCGTCGCGCCCACAGGACTTCACCCTGGGCATTGGCGACGATGATCCCGACATTGGGCCTGTATCCATCCGCATCGATCACAACCCATCCACCCTCTTCCAAATCATTGTTTCATAAATACGCTATGCCTGAACTTCGGGCAAGTCATTCACCGGTTTTGCTGCGATAATATTTATCTAAGTGTGATCCCTACCCATAACTTTCCCTGGAGACTGCATGCTCGCCCTCTTCGACCTCGACAACACCCTCCTGCGCGGCGACTCCGACCACGCCTTCGGCGACTACTTGGCGGCGCACGGCGAAGTCGATGCACAAGCCCACCGCCTACGCAACGACGCCTTTTACGCCGACTACCAGCGCGGTGAGCTGGACATCCGCGCCTACAGCGAATTCGTCCTCGCCACCTTGGTCGGGCGCAGCCGCGCCGAGCTGGAAGCCCTGCAGGAGCGCTATGTGCGCGAGGTCATCGAACCGATGATCCTGAGCGCCGGCCAGGAGCTGCTCGCCGAGCATCGGCGCCGCGGCGACACCCTGGTCATCATCACCGCCACCAATAGCTTCATCACCGCCCCCATCGCCCGCCGCATGGGCGTCGATCATCTCCTCGCCACCGAAGGCGAGGTCATCGATGGCGCCTACAGCGGCCGTATCAAGGGTATACCCTGTTACCGCGAAGGCAAGGTGCTGCGTCTGCAGCAGTGGCTGCGCGAGCAGGGACACAGCGGTCATCCGAGCTGCTTCTACTCCGACTCGCACAACGACCTGCCCCTGCTCGAATGGGTCGATGAAGCCATCGCCGTCGACGCCGATGCGCGCCTGGCCGAGCAGGCGCAACAACGCGGCTGGCGCCAGATCAGTCTGCGCTGAACTTCAGTCGGCGAGCAGGACGCGCGCGGCGATCGCCTTCAGATACTCGGTTTCCGCGATGGCCGGGTGGATGGGGTGATCCTCGCCCTGATGACCGTGGTGCAGGATCTGCAGATGGCGATCGATATGGCGCGAGGCGGCGCGCAGGATGTCGACCAGCTCGCTGCGCTCGAGGTGCATGGAACAGGAGCAGGAGATGAGCAGCCCATCGCGCCCGAGCAGACGCATGGCCAGCTCATTCAGTCGCCGGTAAGCGGTGAGGCCATTCTTGTGATCCTTGCGCCGTTTGATGAAGGCCGGCGGATCGATGATGACGACGTCGAAGACCTCGCCGCGCTGGCGTAGTTCGGCGAGAGCGGCGAAGGCATCGGCGCACAGGGTGCTCACCTTCTCACCGACACCGAGCTGCTGCGCCTGCATCTGCAGCAGGTCGAGGGCCGGCTGCGAGGCGTCGATGGCGAGCACCTCGCGCGCACCATGCTGCGCTGCCGCCAGGCTCCAGGCGCCGACGTAGGAGAAGACGTCGAGCACGCGTGCTCCCGCGACCCGCGGCATCAGCCACTGCCGCGTCGGCCGGTGATCATAGAACCAGCCGGTCTTCTGACCGCGCCGTGGATCGACGAGAAACTCACCACCATTTTCCTGCACGGTGATGAACTCCGGCACCTCGCCCCAGGCCAGTTCGACGTAGGACGGCAGCCCTTCGGCGACACGGCTGGCGGCGTCGTTCTTGTACAGGACACCGCGCGGCTGGACGAGCTCGACGATGGCGGCGACGATATCCTGGCGCAGGTTTTCCATGCCCGCCAGACTGATCTGCAGCACCACGATGTCACCGTAACGATCGACGACCAGACCCGGCAAAAGATCGCTGTCGCCATAGACCCAGCGATACCAGGGCGCACTGAAGTGGCGGCTACGCAGCTCGAGAGCGCGGCGCAGGCGCGTGCGCAGCAAGGTCGCATCCATGGCCTGATCGGCCTGACGGCTGAACAGGCGCGCGCAGATGAGGCTGTTCGGCTGCACGAAGGCGACGCCGAGCGGCTTGCCGCTATGGCTCTCGACCTGCACCTGATCGCCGGCGCGCAGGCCTTGCAAGGGCGTCTGCGCGACATCCACCTCATTGCTGTAGATCCACAGGTGCCCCTGCGTCAGGCGGCGATCTTCCTGCGCACGCAGGCGCAGGCGGGGAAAAAGACTGGTCGCGGTCATCGTCATCGGGCCTCCTCGGGCCATTTTTTGGTCTACAATCATCGGCAGCAGAGGACCCTCACATGGATCACACGCTCAGCCCGGAAGATGTGCGCAAAGTGCTGCAAGGCATCAGCATCCCGCCACAGCCACAGATTCTTGTCGATCTGCAGATGGAGCAGATCATGCCCAACCCGGATCTGCGCCGCATCAGTCAGCTGATCAGCCAGGATCCCGGACTGGCCGGCAGTGTGCTCAAAATCGTCAATTCCTCGGCCTTTGGCCTGCGTAACCACATCAGTTCCATTCCGCAGGCGGTGCAGCTGCTCGGCCTGTCGACCCTGATCAACGTCCTCAATGGCATCAGCATCAAGAGCGAGATGAGCGACGACACCATCGTCCAGCTCGGTCGCTTCTGGGACACCGCCATCGACATCGCCCGCGTCTGCACCTGCCTCGCCGGCCAGCTCGGTTTGCGCAATCCCGATGAAGGCTACGCCCTCGGTCTCTTTCACAACTGTGGCATACCGCTGCTGATGCGGCGCTTCGATCACTACCTCGAGGTCGTCGAGGCCTCCTATCGCGCGCACGAGCACCGCATCATCGACGTCGAGAACCAGCACCTCAACACCAACCACGCCGTCGTCGGCTACTACGTCGCGCGCTCCTGGCACCTGCCGACCCATCTCGGCGAGATCATCGCCGAGCACCACAACGTCGAGTCCATCTTCATCGCTGATGAACCTTACCCGCATGACAAGAAGCGCCTGCTCGCCGTCCTCAAGATCGCCGAGCACTTCTGCGGCAACCACCGCCTGCTCGGCCAGCAGGAGCAGGACTACGAGTGGGAGCGCATCGAGCTGCCCCTCCTCAGCTATATGGGACTGAGCCAGGACCAGCTCGAGGACCTGCGCGACGACCTCATCGACGCCGGTCAGCTCGGCGGCTGACGCATGCCATAGCGCAGATCCGGCTCACGCGCCGCGCGCACGTCATCGAGCCGGCGCACCGGCATGGTATGTGGCGCCGCCCGCAGCAGTTCGGGATCGCGCTGCGCCTCTTCGCGGATGCGCACCATGGCCTCAACAAAAGCATCGAGATCGGCGAGGGTCTCGGTTTCCGTCGGCTCGACCAGCAGGCACTCCGGCACGAGCAGCGGAAAATAGGTGGTCGGCGCATGAAAACCGTAGTCAAGCAGGCGCTTGGCCACGTCCATGGCCGTCACACCCCAGGCCTTGGCCTCGCGCGCCAGGGTGATGATGAACTCGTGCGAGGCGCGCCGCTGCGGATAGGCGAGTTCGAAGCCGGCCGCCTGCAGGCGCTGCATGAGATAGTTGGCATTGAGGGTCGAGTACTCGCCGACGCGGTGCATGCCTTCACAGCCGAGGGCGCGCGCATAGAAATAAGCGCGCAGAAGGACACCGGCATTGCCCATGAAGGCCGACAGGCGCCCGATGCTCTGCGGGCAGTCACGGCGCCCGAGCCAGCGATAGCCGCCCGCCGCGTCACGACCGACCAGGGGAATGGGCAGAAAAGGCAGGAGCTTATCGCCGACGCCGACCGGACCTGCGCCCGGGCCACCGCCGCCGTGCGGCGTGGCGAAGGTCTTGTGCAGGTTCATGTGCAGGACATCGAAGCCCATGTCGCCGGGACGGACCTTGCCGAGGATGGCGTTGAGGTTGGCGCCATCATAGTAGAGCAGGCCGCCGGCAGCATGGACGAGCTCGGCGATCTCAGCGATCTGGCGCTCGAAGACGCCGACGGTGGATGGATTGGTCATCATCAGGCCGGCGGTCTGCGGCCCAAGGGCGGCGGCGAGGTCCTGCAGATCGACGTCACCATTGGCGAGCACAGCGATCTCACGCACACGATAGCCGCACATCACCGCCGTCGCCGGATTGGTGCCATGCGCCGCCGCCGGCACCAGCATCTCCTGGCGCTGGTGATCACCACGGCTGGCGTGGTAAGCGCGGATCATCGCCACACCGGCGAACTCACCCTGCGCTCCGGCCGCCGGCGTCAGGCAGACGCCCTGCATGCCGGTGACTTCCTTGAGGATCTCCTGCAGCTCATAAAAACAACTGAGCACACCCTGCGAATGGCTCGCCGGCGCCAGCGGATGACGCCCCAGAAACCCCGGCAGCATGGCGGCGGTATGGGCACCACGCGGGTTGTACTTCATGGTACAGGAGCCGAGCGGATACATATGCGTATCGATGGAGAAGTTCTGCCGCGACAGCTGCGTATAGTGGCGGACGACCTGCAGCTCGGAGACCTCGGGCAGCGGCGCCGGGTGCTTGCGCCGCAGGTGCAGGGGGATGTCGGCGATATCAGGCAGGTCCTGCGGCGCTTGTGCGAAGGCGCGACGGCCAGGCGCCGAACGTTCAAAGATCAGGGTCATGGACGACACTCCTCGAGCGCTGCCGCCAGGCAGGCGGCATAGGTGGCCAGATCTTGCGGCGTATGCTGCTCGGTGGTGCAGATGAGCAGAGCATGACCGAGCTCAGGATAGTCTTCGCTGAGATCGATACCGCCGAGCACACCGCGCGCCGCCATGGCAGCGAGCACCGGCGCCACCGCCAGCGGCAGACGCACGACCGCTTCATGAAAGTGCGGTGCCGCGTGCACAGGGACCACCGCCAGCGTCTGCAGGTGCGCCAGCAACGACTGCAGATGGGCATGGCTGTGCGCGGCGACCCGGCGCAGCCCCTCGAAGCCGAGCAGGCTGAGGTGGATCGTCGCCGCGGTCATCGCCAGACCCTGATTGGTACAGATGTTGGACGTCGCCTTGGCACGGCGGATGTGCTGCTCGCGCGCCTGCAGGGTGAGGGCAAAACCGGGCTTGCCATCGAGATCGACGGTGCGACCGATGAGACGACCCGGCAACTGCCGCACCAGGTCCATGCGGCAGCAGATGAAGCCACAATAAGGCCCACCGCTGGACAAAGGGATGCCGAAGACCTGGGCATCGCCGACGCAGATGTCGGCACCACGCTCACCCCAGTCACCGGGCGGGCTGAGCAGGCTGAGGGCGAGCGGATTGACCTGCGCGATCACCAGCATGCCGGCGGCGTGCGCCCAGTCGGTGAGGCGATCGACTTCGTCGATGACGCCGAAATAATTGGGCTGCGGAATGACCAGAGCGGCAGCGGCGCGATCGCGATGACGCTCGAGATCGGCCATGTCGATGCGCCCATCAGCGTCGACGGCGACATCGACGAGAACGATGCCCTGTACCCCGACGATGGCCGCCACCGCCTCGCGATAGAGCGGATGCACGCTGCGCGGCATGAGAATGTGCCGCGCTCCGCCACGACGCTGCGCGCGGATGGCCATGAGCACGGCCTCGGCGAGGCCGGAACCGGCGTCATAGACCGAGGCGTTGCAGACATCGAGCGCGACCAGCTGCGCCAGCATCGACTGAAACTCATAGATGACCTGCAAGGTCCCCTGCGAGGCTTCCGCCTGATAGGGGGTGTAGGCGGTCATGAACTCGCCGCGTCCAGCCAGTTCCCACACCGCCGCCGGAATATGATGATCATAGGCGCCGGCCCCGATGAAGCTCAGGCTCACCTCATCCTGACGCGCACAGGCGGCCATGTGCCGGCGCACCTGCATCTCGCTCTCGCCGTGCGGCAGCTGCAGCGGCGGCGCGAGCAGGGCGGTGGGGATCTCATCGAAAAGAGCGCTGCGCGCGCCGAGACCGAGGGTCTCGAGCATGCGCCGCTCATCGTCGGCGGTGTGGGGTATGAAGGGCATGGGCGGTGTCAGTCTCGTCTCAATGTTCGTCGGCGGCGCACTGTTCAAGATACTCGGCCGCCTGCAGAAGCTCCTGCAGTTCGGCCTTGTCGCTCAGGCGGATGCGGAACATCCAGCCGTCGTGATAAGGATGGGCGTTGATCAACTCGGGGCTCTCGTTGAGATCCTCGTTGATCGCGATCACCGTGCCGCTGACCGGCGTATAGATGTCGGAAGCGGCCTTGACCGACTCGACGACACCGGCCTCGTCACCGGCATGCAGGACGTCGCCAACTTCTGGCAACTCGACGAAGACGAGATCACCGAGGGCGGCCTGGGCATGGTCGGTGATGCCGATGATGGCTTCATCGCCTTCCAATCGCACCCACTCATGGGTCGCGGCGTAGTACAGATCGTTAGGGGTATGGCTCATGATGTCTCTCACTGCTCGATGAAAATTCAGTAACGCGCCCGACCCTGACGCACAAAGGGCGGCGCCACGACGCGCGCGCGCAGGCGACGACCACGCACCTCGACCTCGACCGTCTCCGGCAGGGGCAAGGGCAGCCGGGCGAGAGCGATGGAACGCTCCAGGGTCGGAGAAAAGCTGCCACTCGTCGTCTCGCCGCGACGACCATCCGGCAGATGCACCGGCATATGCGCGCGCAGCACGCCGCGCTCCTCGAGAAGCAGACCGGTCAGCGCCTCACCGAGGCCGGCCTGCTGTTGCGCCAGCAAGGCCGCACGACCGATGAACTCGTGCTCGAAACGCACCGTCCAGGCCATGTTCGAGGTCAGGGGTGTGTTCTGTTCGCCCATGTCGCTGCCATAGAGGTTCATCCCCGCCTCGAGACGCAGGGTGTCGCGCGCCGCCAGACCACAGGCCTGTACGCCGGCCGCGACGAGGCGCTTGAGCAGATCCACCGCCGGCGCCGCCGGCAGCATGAGCTCGACGCCATCCTCACCGGTATAGCCGGTGCGCGCGATGAAGAGCTCACCGACGGCATCGCCATGGAAAGGGGCGAGATCGCACACCACCTGCGCCGCGGCCGGGGTCAGCAGATCCGCCAGCAGGGCGCGTGCCGCCGGTCCCTGGATGGCGAGCATGGCGAGATCGCGGCGTTCACGCACGACCAGGGTGGGCAGATGTCGCTGCAGCCAGGCGATGTCCTTGTCATGGGTGGCACTGTTGACGACGATGCGCCACAGGTGCGGTGTCGCCGCCAACGGCGCATAGACGATGACATCATCGAGAATACCGCCCTGCTCATCGAGCATGGCGGTGTACATGGCCTGGCCCGGCGCCAGACGTTCGAGATCATTGGCAAAAAGGCGGCGCAGCAAGGGGCGCGCCGTGGCGTCATCGATCTCGAGTCGGGTCATGTGCGAGACGTCGAAGACGCCGGCATGACGGCGCACGGCGTGATGCTCGTCGA
>JAKBFV010000017.1 GCA_021833365.1 Pseudomonadota bacterium
GGTTTCGCTGAAAGGCGGTATGCCGCCATACTTGACGACATTTTGCTCACCGGCATTGTAAGCGGCGAGTGCCAGTTCAAGATTTTTGAAGCGCTGTATCAGATCGTGCAGATAGTGTGTGCCGCCGCGGATGTTCTGGGCTGGATCAAAAGCGTCGACGACGTGGTAGCGGCGCGCTGTGGCGGGCATGAGCTGCATCAGGCCACGCGCACCGGGTGCCGAGATGGCGTAGGGATTGAAACCCGACTCGGTATGGATGACGGCGAGAACGAGGCCTTTATCGATGCCGGTCGCCGCCGCTTGCGCGGCGATCAGGTGATCATAAGCGTGGACGTTGCGGCCATAGGCAGACGACACGGCAGCTTCACCATGTCCCCAGTTGTGGTAGCGATGCATATTGCTATCAGGGTACCAGGCGACCTTGCTGAGGACGGTGTAGCGCCGGAAGGCCACACCCTGCGGGTGACCATCGGGATTGACCAGGTTAGTCAGCAGGACATTGCCCTGCGCGTCCTTGAAAGTATAGATGTGTCCCGCCCAGCTCGACAGTGAGCAGGCGAGCAGGCAGGCGCCCCACAGAGCGGACAAAGGCTGGCGCTGGCCACGGGGGGGGCGTATGGGGTCGATAGGAGTTGCGCTCATCTGACAAGATTAGGCGAGTCGCTGAACGAAGGCAAGATGCAGAATATTGTCCAGCGACATTGTCCGCAGCACTGGCATATGGTGGATTCTCTCCTATGCTCAATGACGAGAAGGCAAGCACCGGGCACAGCGCCCCGTGCTGCGGCTGCTACCATCGATCAGCTATGAGTCATTCAGACTATGAGCCAGTCACAAGCTACCCACGTCGCAACGGATCATGTGCAGAGGCCGACATCAGGCAATCCCATGGGCAAGATCATCGCTCTGGTCGGTGTCGCTATCATCGTATTTCTGGCATTCACCAGTTTCAGTGTGCAAAAAGCGGTACAAAGCAATTCCAAGCTCGCCGATATCCGTGATCTCTATTTTCCAGTCCTCGAGCGCGTCGATGCCAATATCGTGCGCCTCGACAAGATGGAAGACCGCTTTATGCAGGGGGTCATGACCGGCGAGCGTGATACCGTCGAACAGTCGCAACAGTACTATGTCAAGGGTGATCAGGTTTTTGCCGAGATGGCGGCGCTGTATCCGGCACGACGCAACGAGATCATCAGCTTGCGCAGCGAATTCAAGGCGTATCGCGATCTCGCCTATAAAACGTCACTCGGCATGATCGCGCATACTGGCAATTTCAGCGACATTGGGCGGATGAATGGTGAGCTCAACGATCTGAAGAAAAAGCTCACGGATTTCCGTAAATCGAGTTACGACAATTTTGTTTCCAGTTTGAAGCAGACGCAGGCGGCGACCAAGCTCAATCTCTATATGGGGATGGCCATGGGCGTCATGAACTTGCTGTTCATGGGCGTCCTGGTGTTCTTCATCCGTAACAATCTACGTATGACGGCGGTGATCGCCGAGCAGAACGCCACCCTCGAGCTGAAAGTCGAGGAACGCACCGCCGAGCTCAGTCAGAAGACCAATGACATCAACGCCATGCTCAACAATATGAGCCTCGGCGTCTGCACCATCATTCAGGGCAATGTCCTGCATCCCGAGTACTCCGCTTATATGCACAGCATCTTCGGTGCTGCCGATCTCGCTGGACGCGACATCATGGAAAGCCTTTTCGCGAATTCCAACGTCGGTGATGACCGCCGTGATCAGGTCGTCGTCGCCCTGTCCGCCATCATCGGCGAAGACCTGATGATGTTCGATTTCAACTCCCATCTCCTGGTGCCGGAGATGGTCGTGCGCGAGGCTGACGGCGAGAACAAGATCCTGCAGCTGCACTGGAGTCCGATCAAGAATGATCATGATACCGTCGACAAGGTCCTGCTGATCGCCCAAGATGTGACCCATCTGCGTGCCCTCGAACTGGAAGCGGCGAGTCAGCGCGAAGAGCTCGACATCATCTCCCAGATCATCAAGATATCGATCGGTAAATTCAATGAGTTTATCGAGTCGGCACAAAAGTTTCTCAGCGAAAACGAGCGTCTGATCAAGGCACAGACGCAGATCGACAGCGAGGTCATCGCCGCTCTGTTCCGCAATATGCATACGATCAAGGGCAATGCCCGAACCTTTGAGTTCAAGCTCATCACCGACGCCGCGCACCGCGCTGAGCAGTCCTATGATCGCTTGCGCAAAGGCGAAGTGAGCGACTGGGATCAAGCCGGTCTGCTCGCTGAGTTGGCCGATGTGACGCAGGCGGTGGGTCACTATCGTTCGGTGAACGAGGACAAGCTGGGGCGCAAGGGGCGTGCTTCGGACATGCTGACGGCGCGTGGTGCTTTCGTTTCCATCGAGGACATCGTGGCGCTCAAGACCGCCTTGCAATCTTTGCAGCCGGGCAGTGATACAGCAGCCTTGGCCGCCGTGCAGGCGCAGGTGGCGCAGTTTGGCCTGGTGCCCCTGCAGCGACTGGCGTCGGGCGCTGTCGACTCCATCTCTTCTCTGGCCAAAGAACTGGGTAAGCCGACGCCGAGTTTTGAGATCGTCCATGGCGAGCTCGCTTTCAACAACGCGACGGCACAGGCCTTGAAGAGCTCTTTTATGCATATCGTGCGCAACTCTCTCGATCATGGCATCGAATCGCCCGACGAGCGCCGCGCCGCCGGCAAGAAGGCAGAAGGTCATCTGTATTTTGAAGCGCAGCAAAAGGATGGCAGCGTGCAGCTGCGTATCCGCGATGATGGACGTGGTCTGGCTTTGCATAAATTGCACGCGCGCGGTGTCGAGGCTGGCGTGTTCGCGCAGGGCGTGCAGCCGGATCTGGCTGAAGTCGCAGAGTTGATCTTCCGTTCCGGCCTGTCGACGGCCGAGCAGGTCAGCCAGGTCTCTGGACGTGGCGTCGGCATGGATGCGGTGCGGACTTTCTTGAAAGAGCAGGGTGGCGATATTCATATCGAATTGCAGTCTCCCAAAGGGCTCGATTACTGCGCTTTCTCCTTTTTGATTCAGTTGCCAAGTTCAGCGCTCCGTATGTCCTGAGACGCTGCGAGGAGACCCATCCATGATGCTAGGGTTGCTGGGGTTTGTTGTCGGCGCGCTTTTGGCCGGCCTGCTCGTCGGATTCACTTGCGCGTCAGGTTATCGGCGGCGCTTGCATCTCTCCGAGCTCGCCTATGCTGCGCAAAGGGCACAGCTCGATGAGCAAGCCAAGACCAGGATCGATGAACTGCGGCGTCTTCAGGATGAAGCCGGGCAGGCGCGTCGGCGTTACGATGAACTCGAGGCGCAGCGTGCTGCTTTGGAGATGAGTTGCCGCGAGCAGGCGGCAACGATCGAGCGTGAGCGCCAGGATCTGCGGCAGCAAATGTCGGTGGCGCAGGAGCAGGTCAGCATGTTCAAGCTGGATCTGCGCGATCAGGCGACCCCCCTGCTACGCGAGTCGGGGCAGTTGCGCAAGATGGCGCATACCTTTGAGCGTTGGCATGAAGATATGATCTCGTTGATGGATCAAAATCGAAATATGCACGCCAAGAATCAGGAGTTTGGTTCTATCGTCAAAAACGTCATCATCCTGGCACTCAACGCTTCGATCGAGGCGGCGCGCGCCGGCGAGGCGGGTCGAGGGTTTGCCGTCGTCGCTGACGAGGTGCGCAAGCTCGCTGATCAGTCTGAAGAGCTGTCGAAAGACTACAGTCGCAGTCTGCACATGAATGATCTGACGACCACCTCGACGTTTCAGGACATTCAGGCGGGGGGCAAGATGATGATGGCGGCCCTGAGTACACTCGATGCGCTGGTGCAGCAACTGCATCAGCGGCTGGATTAGGCCATGATCAGTCTCTCGGCACAAAATAGTCTCGAGACGATCTTTTTGCGGGCGGCGCGCACGACCTTGCCTTTGCACGCCGACGATGCCATCAGCATCATGCCGCTGGTGGCGAGCAAGGCCATCGATTTTCCCGAGCGCCAGGTCCTGCTGCTCACCATTTCCTCTTTCACTTTCCGGTTTTTACTGATTTTTCATATCGACGATGATGCGCCGACACGCAACTATTTTCAGCAAGATAGGGCGGATCGCTCCTTTGTCGACGCCTTCGCTGAGACCGCCAACCTTTTTTGTGGTGCGATGAACCGTGAGTTGCTCAAGACTTTTCTGCACCTTGGCATGTCGACGCCCTATGTCCTGGGGCGCGCGAGCATGGGCTTCATCGATGCCTTGAAGCCGGGTTTTCTAGCGAGTTATCGCATCGATATTCGTGATGATGTCCATCTGCACGCCACTTTGTGTCTTTGTGAGAACGAGAATATTGAGACGATACACGTCGATACGGACGCCGAGGCCGGCAGTGATACCGGCGAACTCGAGCTATTCTGACTGGGACGACTACCGCGAGGGATGATGATGAGTGAACACGTCTTGTTGAGCAAGGTTCTGGTGCTCGATGAAAGCAATAACTACGATGCCTTGATCAAGACCTTCTGTGAAGAACGCGGTCTTCTGCCCTTGCGCGTCAATCGCCAGGCGCTCTCCGGTATTCTCAATTCCAATATCGATCTCGGTGCGGTCCTCCTCGATGAAGATTATGGCGCGGGCGATGAAGATGCACGCGCCGTCGCTGCCATCATCCATCAGGCGCGACGTGAGCTGCCGATATTTTTGAGTAGCCGCACACGCAAGCCGATGCAAGACATCGCTGAGCCCTTGCAATCTTATCTATGCGGTGTGTTCAGCTGGGATGACGCGACGCATCTGCATGCCTTGGTCGACGAGTATATTTTCAGCCTGGTCTACCCTAATGCCCTGGTGCGCGGCATCTCCGAATTCAGCGAGGAGGTTCTCGTCGCCCAGTTCGCGCCTTTGCAGGTGCAGGGTGATACTCCTTACATCGTGCGTGATCGCCTGATCTACGGTGAGGTCTTCAGCTTGATGGAGATCGAAAGCCCGTGGTGCCGCGGTTATATGATGCTGCAGATCGAAGAAGGTCCGATTCGTGACATCCTGCGCCGCCACAGCGTCACCTCCGATCATGATTTCCGCGAGGTCAACAGCTTCCTCGGCGAGGTCACCAATATGATCTGGGGGGCCTTCAAGAACCGTTTCATCGGTGAACCGGCGGAGAGCAGCACGCGCATCAAGATACCGTTGATCATCAATCACAAGCACAAATATATTTCCTTCGGGACGGAGAATCCGCAGCTATGCTTTCGCTACACCCTGCGTGATGACAGCAGTGACGAGACTTTTGTGCTTTATCAGCGCTTTATTTTCAACCTCAGCTGGTCGCCTGAGGATTTCAAGGAAGTGCATGAGTTCAATGAGCTGGTGAGTTCAGGTGAACTCGAATTCTTTTGAGTGAAGGGGAGATGTGGTATGGCGAAGATCTTGGTCGTGGATGACTCGAGTACGGTCAGGGATGAGGTGGCGGGTTTCTTGCGCAAGGCGGGTCTGGATGTCGCGACCGCCATCGACGGCAAGGATGGATTGGCCAAGCTCAAGGCTGATCCGGGCATCAAGCTCGTGGTCAGCGACGTCAATATGCCGAATATGGATGGTCTGACCATGGTCGAGAAGATTCGTGGTGAGCTCGGCAATGCTTCGGTCAACATCATCATGCTGACGACAGAGAGCAGCCCGAGCATGAAAGAGCGCGGCAAGGCGGCGGGGATCAAAGGCTGGATCGTCAAACCCTTCAAGGGCGAGGCCGTGCTCGACGCCTTCAAAAAAATGGCGGGGTGAAGGAAGGTAGGAGTGACGGTGCCGGGCTTCTCCTCCTGGCGCCTGCGTGCCGTCCTCACCTTCTCCGCGGCGGGGCCCCTGGCGCTCGACCTTTTTGACGCACGCAGGCGTTATGGCCTGCGCGTTTTCATGAAAGGCCTTTTTCATAAACTATATGGACGACCGTCATGTAAACTGAGACACTGGATCGCTGGTGTGTGATCAGTGTGAGGACAGCATGATGGATGAACAGAGCAGTGAAGAGCATCTTCTGCGCGAGTCGGTGCGCCGGTTCGTGCAGAAGGAGATCCTGCCTCATGTCGAGGCCTGGGAGGAAGCCGGTGGGTTTCCGCGCGAACTCTATCAGCGTGCCGGTGCGGCCGGATTTTTGGGGCTTGGCTTTGCCGTCGAGGATGGTGGTAGCGGCGATGATCCGCTGACCATCCTTGCTTTCACCGAGGAGATCATGCGCTGTGGCAGCGCCGGGGTGGTGGCGTCGCTCGGCTCCTTGGGGATCGCTTTGCCACCTCTGGCGCGCTGGGGGCACCCAGCGCTCAAACAGCGCATCATGCCGGCCGTGTTGAGCGGTGAGAAAATCATGGCGCTGGCGGTGACCGAGCCGGGTGGAGGCTCCGACGTCGCGCATCTGCAGACGCGCGCACAACGTGTCGGTGATGAATACGTCGTCACCGGCAACAAGACCTTCATCACCAGTGGCTGTCGCGCTGACTATTACACGGTGGCCGTGCGTACGGGCGAGGCCGGGGCGGCGGGCATCAGTCTGTTGCTCATCGAGGCCGATCGCCCTGGCTTTTCACGCAGTGCACCTTTGCGCAAGATGGGGTGGTGGGCCAGCGATACGGCGGAGTTGGCCTTCGATGCGGTGCGTGTGCCGGTCGACCAGCTCATCGGTCCGGAGAACGCCGGATTTTATGCGCTGATGAGCAATTTCCAGATGGAGCGCCTCAATCTGGCGGTGATGGCGGCGACGACCGCTGACATGGCGCTCCAGGCCAGCCTCGAATATGCCCAGCAGCGGCAGGCTTTTGGTCGCAAGATCGCCGCCTTTCAGGTGCTCAAACACCGCTTGGCCGAGATGGCGACGGAGGTCGCCGTCTGCCGTCACTTTAATCGCCAGGTGGCGTCTTCTCTGGCGCGTGGCGAGGATCAGGTGATGGCGGTGTCGATGGCGAAAAATTTCGCCACCAGCGTCTGTGATCGCGTCACCCATGCCGCTGTGCAGATCTTCGGTGGCGCCGGCTATATGCGCGGCAGCCTGGTCGAACGCCTCTATCGCGATAGCCGCATTCTTTCCATCGGTGGTGGCACCCATGAGATCATGAACGAGGTGATTGCCCGGCAGATGGGACTTTGACGGCGGAAGTGCGAAAAAAGGCTATGCTATCGGGGATGGCAGGTAAGGGCGAAGGGCGGGCATGGATTTTGAGTGGATATCAACGCCGGGGCGCCTGCGTTCCTTGGTGCGCCAGCTCGAGCATCAGCCGATGCTGGCGATGGATACCGAGTTCCTGCGTGTCGACACCTTTTACCCCATTCCAGGTCTGGTGCAGATTGCCGATGGCGAGCAGGCCTGGCTGATCGATCCTCTCGCCTTGTCGCAGCCGATCGAGCTGGCGCGCATCTTCTACGCGCAGCACATCATCAAGGTTCTGCATGCCTGCTACGAAGACATCGAAGTCATGCAGCAGTTGTCGCGCCTGCCGGTTCGCCAGGTCTTCGATACACAGCTGGCGGCCGCCTATCTTGGCTATGGTCTGCAAGTCGGTTACCAGCGCCTGCTGCATGAGGAGCTCGGTATACACATCAGCAAGGAAGAGACGCGTTCCGATTGGCTGCATCGCCCGCTCAGCGCGCAGCAGCTGCAATATGCCGTTCAGGATGTGCGGTATCTCCTGCCGCTTTACGCCGTCCTGCGGCAGCGTCTGCAGAATCGCGGTCATTGGGATAAAGTGGTCGAGGATAACCAGCTTTTACTCATCGAGCTGACGCAAACGACTGATGCACAGGCGCTGTGGCGCGATCTGCCGGCGGTGTGGCGGCTCAGTCGACCACAGCTCGCCGTTCTCCAGGCTTTATGGGTTTGGCGTGAGCGGCAGGCGCGTGAGCGCAATGTCCCGCGAGGCTTTCTGCTCAAAAATGTCAGTCTGTATCCGCTGGCCAGCTTGCAACCGCGCGATTTTCATCAGCTCGAACGTATCGAAGGTATGAATCCGCGTATTCTGCGCCGCGAAGCCGATAGCCTGCTCGCCTTGATCGAGGCGGCGCGATCGACGCCTTTCGACGATTGCCCGGAGACTTTGCCACGCCCCTGGCCGCGGCCGATCCGTGATATCATCCTCGCCTGTCGCGAGGTGGTCGCGGCGCGTGCGCGTGATCTCGATCTGCCTGTCGATGTCCTGATCCGTAAAAGGCAGTTCGATGAGCTGCTCGAAGCCTATGTCGCTGCCAGCGAGCCTGCGCAGCGTTGGCGCGGCTGGCGCCAGGACGTCGTTTATCGCCCCATCGTGGCGGTTTTCGATCGGCATCGCGCCGACTTGTTGGCCTGGAATCGGGAGCGGTATGCGTCATGACCATGATGATCTGTTCGGTCTATGAAGCGCAGCGACGAGCGCAAACCTATCTTTTCGTCGAGCGGCGTGTGGCCCTGTCGCGGGTGCCGGTGGCCTTGCGCGAGCTGATCGGCGACCGACCGCGTCATGTCATGGACATTCCGCTGCGCCCGGGGATGCGCTTGGCCCGTATCGATGCCGAGACCCTGCGCAAGATCCTCGCCGAGCAGGGCTATTATCTGCAATTGCCGCCGCCAGATGACGCCGAGGTCGCCGCCTTGAAGCGACGTCAGCATGAAGCGCAGGCATGAGAGCGCGCTTCTGGGAGCGCTATGCCCTCGCGGATCTGGCGCCGGATGAGTGGGAGGCACTCTGCGATGGTTGTGGTCGTTGCTGTCTCAACAAGCTCGAAGACGAAGACAGCGGTGAGGTCGTCTATACCCGGGTCGCCTGCGCTTTGCTGCATCCGGCGGGAGGGTGCCGGGACTACCCCAAGCGTCAGGAAAAAGTTCCGAGCTGTGTCGCTCTGACAGCCGAGAATGTGGCGACGATAGCGTGGCTGCCGCGCACCTGTGCCTATCGTTTGCGCGCACAGGGCCGACCATTATACGATTGGCATCCGCTCATTTCCGGAACGGCGCTCAGTGTGCAGCGCGCCGGCATCAGCGTCGTCGGGCGTTGCGTGTCGGAAACGCTGGTCGCCGAAGACGATCTCGAAGCGTACGTGGTGAGGTGGAAAGGCTTATGATGATGTCTCTGTTCGGTGCTTGGCTGGTCTATCTGTTGAGCGCCACTTTGCTCATTCTGCTCAGCTGTCATCTGATGTTGCGCTTTCTCGGGCGCATACCGCGCGCCCTCCTGGCGGCCCTGCTCGTGCTCCTGCTGACGCCCTGTCCCACCGATGCCACTTTGCAGCATGTCGGTCCGGCGACGGTCACCCTGCTCTTTGAGGTTTTGGCGCATTCGCGCATCGGTATGCTGCGGGCACTCCTGCCGCTGGCGGTGATGGCGACACTCGCCGCCGTCATTTTGGCCTGGGTCGTGCCGCGCCGCCAACCCGACGCTTGAGTGCGAGCTCTGCTATAACTAGATAAACGGGTTGTGGCAGGATGGAATGTCGATGCGCCACCTAGCGATCATCGTCGGCTGTTTGCTTCTCTGGGTGAGCACGGCGGTGCCAGCGGCTGCGCCGACGCCGGCACCAGCACCTTTGCATCTGGTCGTGCTGGTCGACGTCTCCGGGAGTATGCGGAACAATGATCCGACGCAGGCACGCCAACGTGCCCTCGGTCTGCTCCTGCGTCTCCTGCCGGCGGGTAGTGAGGTCTCCCTCCTGACCTTCGCGGCACACCCGCATCGCCTGTGGAACAGTCCCGCCTGGCAGTCGTCCCAGCTAGCACAGGTGCTGCCGCGACTGAGCGCGATCGATGAACACGGCGCCTGGACCGATATCGATGCGGCGCTAAGGCAGGGCCTGCAGACGCTGGCGCCGACGTCTGGTGGGCGTCAGCATCTGATCCTGCTCACCGATGGTTTCGTCGAGTTGGGACATGGCGCCGCGGCGGATGCCGCATCGCGTGCTCAGGTCTGGGGTGAGGATCTGACGCAGGCACGTCGGCAGGGGGTGCATCTGCATACCCTCGCTCTGGGAGGTGCTGCTGACCTGCCCTTGCTGCGCCATCTGGCGCTCGGCAGCGGTGGGCGCTTCGTCTCGGCGCAGGCGCAGCGTTTGACGCCGGCGCTGCTCGATATCTTCGATGTTGCCGCACCGGCGCAACGATTGCCCGTGCGCGGACGGGCTTTTCAGGTCGATGCCAGCGTTCATGCCATGACCTTGCTGCTGCTGGGCAGTAGCCAGGAGCGTTTGCCGCGCTTGCTGACGCCGCTCGGAGAAAGCTGGACGCCGCAGCAGCATCCCTCCTCCCTGACCTGGACGCGGACCTCCGATTATGAGCTGATCGAGATCAAAAAGCCGCAGCCTGGGGTCTGGCATCTCGACGCCGATCTGGGTCCTCGCAGTCGCTTGAGTGTGCTCAGCGATCTGCGCTTGCAGGTGAGCGGCGTGCCGGTGAATGCTGCCGGCGGGCAGGTGGCGAAGATCGACATCAGCTTGCAGGATACGCACGGCACGATCGTTGACCCGGCCTTGCTTGGCCCTTGTGTCTTGACGCGCCACAGTGGTCTGCGCGGTCAGTTGCTCGATCAGGAGGTTCTCTACGATGGGCCGCGACAAGGCTCGGTGATGCTTCCCGATGATGGGCATTTTCAGGCGGACTTGCCGGCATGGCAGGAGAATGGCGATGTCATCGTGCGCGTCACTCTGCAATGTGCCGGCTTTGCGCGTGAATTCGATCAGATCGTGCATGTCACCGTGCATCGTGAAGACCTGCCGCCGGCCGTGACCGTCACACACAGCAGCGCGCCGCATCCGCCAGCTCACGCCCAGACACATGGACAGCCGCGCTGGCGTTTGATCCTGGTCGTTACGGTGCTCGCTATTCTGTTTCTCCTGGTGCTAGCCATGGGCTATATCGTCTGGCGCAAGATTCACCCAGGCAAGGTGGCTCCCGCAGCTGAGGCGGCGGACGAGGAAGCATCAAACGTGGAGACGCCACCGGATGCACCGTGAGTCATCCCCCAGTCATCGTCAGCGCTTAGTCTGACGGTCGCGATGAGGAGTGGGGGAGTCCGTATGCGTCGACGCCTGGTTGTGGTGCTGGTCTTGCTCTGCTCCATGCACGGCAGCAGGGCTGACTGCTGGCAGCAGTCAGCGCAGCGCTTTGCCATTTCAGCGCGCTTGCTGCAGGCGATCGCGCAGGTCGAAAGCAGTGGCCGCAGCGATGCCTGGCATCGCAATCGTGATGGCAGCGTCGATCTCGGTCTCATGCAAGTCAATAGCCGTTGGTGGCCACGCCTGGTGCGCGCCGGCATTCGACCGGATGATCTGTTCGACGCCTGCGTCTGTATTCACGTCGGTGCCTGGATTTTGGCGCAGGCGGTCGCTCGCACGGGCGCGCGTTGGGCGGCCGTGGGTGCTTATCACGGCGGTTCGCAAGATGAGCGCAGGCGCTATATCGAGAGGGTTTACCAGGTCTGGCAGCGCAGTGTTCAGCTGGACTTTTAGAAGGCATTGAGGAACTTGGTATACCCCTTGCAAGCTGATGGCTCGAGACCACCACAAGGTGCCCAAAGCCATGAGCTCGACCTCCAGGCGCGCACAAATCCATGAGTTTTCCGAGGCGGCACGCCATCATCCGTCAAAAGTCCGGCAGTCCCTGGTCACTTCCTTGCCGGGGGGCGCTCTCATCGTCTGTAGCGATGGTCAGGTGGGTGAGTGCAACACTCTGGCCCTCGACATGCTCGGCGCGCCTCTGCTCAATGAGCCGTGGTCGGCGGTGATCGAGCGCGCTTTTCTGCCGCGCCAGGATGATGGTCATGAAGTGTCCCTGCGTGATGGCCGGCGCGTTCGCATCGTCACCGAGGCACTGTCCTCGGGTGAGGGGCAGCTGGTACAGATCATCGACCTGACCGAGTCGCGCGCCTGGCAGGACAAGGTGGCCCACCATCAGCGGGTCTTCGCTCTCGGACAGATGGCGGCGACCTTGGCGCATCAGTTACGCACGCCGCTGAGCAGCGCGACGCTTTATGCCGCGCATCTGGCGCAGGGACAATTGTCGGCCGAGCAGGAAAAACATTTCTCACACCAGTTGCTCATCCAGCTGGCCAGCATGGAGAACCAGATCCGTACACTGCTGCTGCTGGCGCGCCGTGAATTACCCCTGTGCGATCGCCTGACCTTGCCGGCACTGGCTGCTGCCTGGCGGGCGCGCTGGCCACAGCTGCGGCACTCACCCTTGCCTTCTGATCTCGAGCGCACGCAGGTGCTGGTGCATGCACAAGCCCTGGTCGAGGCCATAGACAATCTCATTCGCAATGCCGAGGAAGTTTCGCCGGGACAGGTGCGTTTGCTGCTGTGTCGCTGTGGCCGCGAACTGCATGTCGAAGTACATGATGCCGGTGTCGGGCTCGACGCTGCCGAGCTAGCGGCGCTCGAGCGGCCCTTTCATAGCAGCAAGCCGCAGGGGCATGGGCTCGGCCTGGCCCTGGTGCGCAGCATCATGGCGGCGCACGCCGGATGTTTGCGGGTGCGCAGTCGGCGGGGCGAGGGCAGTGTCTTCGTCCTGGTCTTGCCCTTGTTGGAGGAGAAACTGTCATGAGTGGCTTGCGTTTGCTGGTGGTGGAAGACGATGCCGGTCTGCGTCAGGCTCTCGCCGATACCCTGATGCTGGCCGGGATCGAGGTCGATCTGGCAGCGAGCGGCGATGCGGCTGAGGCGATGGTTCTGGCGACGACCTATGCCATGGTCGTCTCTGACATCAATATGCCGGGGCGCGATGGCTGGTCGCTCTTGCGCCGCCTACGGCAGATCGATCCGGGTCTGCCGGTCCTGATGATGACCGCCTATGCCAGCATCGCCGCTGCCGTCGATGCCTTGCAGGAAGGGGCGGTCGATTATCTCGCCAAACCCTTCACCCCCGATACCCTGATGACCCGTGTTCTACAATATGCACGGCGTAGTCCGGGAGGACAGGAGCCGGTGGCGAGCAGCGCCAGTACGCAGCGTTTGCTGGCTATGGCGCGCAAGGTGGCGGAAGCCGATGTCAGCGTGCTGATCACCGGTGAGTCGGGTACCGGCAAGGAGGTCATGGCGCGCTATATCCATCGTCATTCAGCGCGTGCTGACCGCCCCTTTGTGGCGATCAACTGTGCCGCCATCCCGGAGAACATGCTTGAGTCCATGCTCTTTGGTTATGAGAAGGGCGCCTTTACCGGCGCTTACACGACGCAAGCGGGTAAGTTCGAGCAAGCCCAGGGTGGCACTTTGCTGCTCGATGAAATCTCTGAGATGGCTCTGCCTTTGCAGGCCAAGCTGTTGCGCGTCCTGCAGGAACGTGAGGTGGAAAGACTGGGTGGGCGTCACCCCATCGCTCTCGACATCCGAGTCCTCGCCACCAGCAATCGCTACCTCGCCGAAGAGATCGCACAGGGGCGTTTCCGTGAGGACCTTTTCTATCGTCTCAATGTCTTTCCCCTGCAGTGCACACCCTTGCGTGAGCGTCGTGATGACATCCCTGAACTGACGGAATATTTCATCGCTGAACACGCCCAGCGCTATCAGCCTTTGCCGCGTCTGAGCGCGGACGCCATCGCCTGCCTGTGCCGGCATGACTGGCCGGGTAATGTGCGTGAGCTGAGCAATGTCGTGCAACGCGCCCTCGTTCTGCACGTCGGCGGCGTCATCCACGCCGAAGACATCGTCTTTGACACGCTCGGAGCGCGTCTGCGTGCTCCCGAGGTGCAGCCGGCGCATGACCTGCACAGCGATGTGCAGCAGCGTGAATTCGAGCTCATCGCCCAGGTTCTCGGTCAGGTCGCGAGCAAGAAAGTGGCGGCGCAACGTCTCGGGATCAGCGATCGCACCCTGCGCTACAAGCTGTCGCAAATGCGTGAGCAGGGTTATGCCGTTTGAGTGGATTGGCGTGTAATTTGCTTTGTATAGGGTGGTGATGGCTGAAGATCTGCGGACGCCATAAAAATGACTCACGGGAGGCTAGGATCATGATTCAGGGCGTGGGGCATCTCTCGCAGTTGCTGGCGGAAATGGATCGCATGAAGGTCGGCGCAGGCTCGCCTGCCGCTGCGGCAAGTACGCAGGTGGCGCCCGCTGGTGCTGATTTCACGCAGGTCTTCAAGTCGGCCATCGGCCATGTCAACGAACTGCAGCAGCGCTCGGAAGCGCTGCAAAAAGCCTTTGAGATGGGCGACAGCAAGGTCGATCTTACCCAGGTCATGGTGGCCCTGCAGAAGGCCAACCTGTCGTTTGAAGGGATGACCCAGGTGCGCAACAAATTCGTCAATGCTTATAAAGAAATCATGAATATGTCGATCTGAGGAGTCTGAATCATGGCCGACCTGGCGTCTCCGGCACAGGAAAGTAACCTGTCCTTGCCCTTCATGGAGGGTCTAGGCCGTCTCGGTATCCTCAAGCAGATCGGACTTCTGGTCGGCTTGGCCGCCAGCGTCGCCCTGGGGGTGGCGGTGGTTCTATGGTCGCGTGATACGCCCTACCAGACCCTGGTCACGCAACCAGACGCGCAGGCGGCGGCACAGATCGGCAGCTTGCTGGAACAGTCGCACATCGATTACCGCATCGACCCCGACAGCGGCGTCATCATGGTCGATGGGCGCCGTCTCGAAGAGGCCAAATTGAAGCTGGCCAGCAGCGGCTTGATGCCGCGAGCCAATCCTGGCTATGAGCTGCTCGACAATGAACCTTTCGGCAGCAGTCAGTTCATGGAGACGGCGCGTTATTATCGCTCCGTCGAAGGTGAACTGGCGCGCACCATCGGCGCGATGGCCGGCATCCGTGAGGCGCGTGTGCATCTGGCCATCCCCAAGCACTCGGTCTTCGTCGGTGACGACAGTCGTCCCTCGGCTTCAGTGTTCATCAGTCAGCTGGGCTTGTCGCCGCTCGATCGTTCACAGGTGGCGGCCATCGTCCATCTCGTCGCCGCCAGCGTTCCCAATATGCGTCCGCAAGACGTCGCCCTGGTTGATCAGAGCGGTCATCTGCTCTCCAATGACGACAACGATCCGGGGGCCTTGCTCTCTGAGCATCAACTGCAATACCAGAAAGGCGTCGAGGCCGATCTGCGCCACCGCATCCAGGCGATGCTGACGCCCATCCTCGGCCCCGGTGGATTTCATGTCGAGGTGTCGGCTGACCTCGATTTCAACAAAGTCGAGCAGACTGCCGAGAACTACAATCCCGATCTCCCGGCGCTGCGCAGCGAGCAGACGGTGTCAGAGTCGCAGAGTGCCGGCAGTGGCGCGCTCGGAATTCCGGGGGCCTTGTCGAACCAGCCGCCCAATGGTGGCAGCGCGCCGGCGACGACGAATGCCGCCAGTCTGCCTAAAACCGGGCCGGCAGCGGCGGGCGCCGGCAATGCCGGTGGTGTCTCCGGTGCGAGTGCGACGAGCGGTTCGCCGGTTAGCCAGCGTCAGGAATCGACGAAGAACTTCGAGCTCGATCATACCGTCAGCCATGTGCAGCAGCAGGTCGGTGCCATCAAACGCCTGTCGGTGGCGGTGGTGGTGGACAATATGTTCACCACGGTGAAGACCAGCAAGGGCATGAAGATGCAGCGTGTGCCGCTCAATGCCCAGCAGTTGACCCGGCTGACGACCCTGATTCGTGACTCTGTCGGCTATGATGCGACGCGTGGCGATCAGGTGTCGGTGGTCAATCAGCCCTTTGTCGACATGGGGGCCCTGGAGGCGACGTCGGCGCAGGAAGGCTCACCATGGTGGAAGCAGTCCTGGTTCCTCACCTTGCTGCGCCAGATCCTCGGCGGCCTGTTCATCCTCGTCCTGGTGCTCGCCGTCCTGCGCCCGATCATGCGCAATCTGTCGCAAAAGAGCGCCAGCGAAGCGGCGGCGGAAGAAGCCGCCATGCATGAGCTCGGCGTGGACGGTGGCGGCGGTGGTATCGATGGTGAAGGGGGGCGCGTCACCTTGAGCGGCGCCGCCGAAGATCTTATGCTGCCTGGACCGCATGAAGGTTTTGAGAGTCAGTTGGCCGCCGTCAAGGCGATGATCGCGGAAGATCCCGGGCGTGTCGCCCAGGTCGTCAAGGAGTGGGTCAATACAGATGCGTCGTGAAGGTGATTGATCATGGCTGAGGCGGAAAAAGCCGGTGAAACCGGTCTGGTGTCGGCGAAAATGACGCCCCTCGAGCGCGCCGCGGTCCTGCTCATGACCGTCGGCGAGCAGGACGCGGCGGCGGTCCTCAAACATCTGTCGCCGCGCGAGGTGCAGCGCATCGGCACGACCATGGCAGCTCTCGCCAATGTTCAGCGCGGCAGCGTCGAGGGTGTGTTCAATGACTTCATCGGGGTGGTGCGCGAGCAGACCGGCCTCGGTGTCGGCAATGAGGAGTATATCCGCAAGATGCTGGTATCGGCTCTCGGCGAGGATCGTGCCGGGTCGCTGATCGATCGCATCCTGCTCGGCGGTAATACCAAGGGTCTCGATACCTTGAAGTGGCTGGACGCGCGCAGTGTCAGCGAGCTCATTCGTTATGAGCATCCACAGATCCAGGCCATCGTCATCTCCTATCTCGAAGCCGATCAGGCCGCCGAGGTGCTGCAAAGCATGCCAGAAAATGTGCGCGTCGATCTGATCATGCGCATCGCCAAGCTGACATCGGTGCAACCGACGGCGATCCAGGAGCTCAATGACATCCTCGAGAAGCAGTTTTCCGCCAGCAATGCGCCGCAGAAAGGTCTCGGCGGCGTCAAGTGTGCCGCCGATATCATGAATTTCCTCGATACCGAGGTCGAGGCCAAGATCATGGAGGATCTCAATGGCCAGGATGAGAGCGTGGCCACGGCCATCGCCGATTTGATGTTCGTCTTTGAAAATCTCAAAGACGTCGATGATCGCGGTATTCAGACCCTGTTGCGCGAGGTGGCTTCCGAGACCCTCATCGTCGCCCTCAAGGGCGCCGATGAGGAGCTGCGTGAAAAAATCTTTCGCAATATGTCGAAGCGCGCTGCAGAATTACTCAAGGATGATCTCGAAAATCGTGGCCCGGTCAAGGTCAGCGACGTGCAGGCGGCGCAGAAGGAAATCCTCGCTGTCGCCCGGCGTTTGTCGGATGCCGGTGAGCTGGTGCTCGGCGGCAAGGGCGGCGAGCAGATGCTCTGATGGAGCGCGCAGAGGGGGATGGCATGGGTGAGCGGCATGAGGTGAAATCCCCGGGACAACTGACCGCTTATGAACGCTGGGAGGTGCCGAGCCTGGACGGTGCGGCGCGCTCTGCCGCCGAGAAAACACGCTTGCGTCTGCCGACCGCTGAAGAGCTCGAACAGCTGCGCCGACAGGTGCATGAGGAGGCCTATGCCAGCGGTCATGCGCAGGGGCTGCAGCAGGGTCTGAACGAAGGGCGCCAGCACGGGCAGGCAGAGGTGACGGCGCAGGCAGCGCGGCTGGCGGCCATCATCCAGGCGTATACCCATCCGCTCGAACAGCAGCAGCAAGCTATCGCCAGCGAAGTGCTCGATCTGACCCGACAGCTGGCGCAGGCGGTGATCGAGCAGGAGCTGCGCTCGTCGACGACTGGACTGGAAGCGCTTATCGCGCGTGCCCTGCAACAGATCGCCGGGCAGGCACAATCGCTGAGTCTGCAGCTCAATCCTGAGGATGCCGCTCTCCTGCGTGACCAGCTGCAAGCGACGCAGGGCTGGCAGGAGACCTGGCGCATCATCGACAATCCTCTCCTCAGTCCCGGTGGCTGCATCATCGAGACGCCGCTGCACTATATCGATGCACGCCTGGATCTGCGCCGTGAGCAGGTCTTTGCCGTTCTGGATCCGGCGCATGGATCTGCTTGACACCCTGCGCTCGCGCCGTAGCGCTGTCGTCTCACCGCCGCTGCAGGTGGCGGGGCGCCTGACGCGCATGGTCGGGATGACGCTGGAGGCCGTGGGTCTGCACTGTGTCACCGGCGGGCGCTGTCTGATTCAGCGCGATGAGGGCGAGGCGATCGAGGCCGAGGTCGTCGGGTTTCATCGCGAGGTCACCTATCTCATGCCGGTCAGCAGCATCGAAGGCCTTCGTCCGGGCGCCGCTGTGCTTCCGGCGGCGGGCGTGGCGCGTTTCCCGGCCGGAGCGGCGCTGCTCGGGCGGGTCATCGATGGTCGTGGTCGTCCCCTCGACGGTGCCGGTCCGCTATCGACCTCTGTCACGGTCGGCTTGCAAGGTGCTGCGATCAATCCGCTGCAGCGACAACCCATCACCCAGACCATGGATGTCGGGGTGCGCGCCATCAACGCGCTGACGACGGTAGGGCGTGGTCAGCGCATGGGCTTGTTCGCCGGCTCCGGTGTCGGTAAGAGCGTACTCCTCGGCATGATGGCGCGGCACGCGCAGGCTGACGTCATCGTCGTCGGCCTGATCGGCGAGCGTGGGCGTGAAGTCAAGGAGTTCATCCACGACATCCTCGGCGCGGAAGGTCTGCGCAAGGCCGTGGTCGTCGCTGCCCCCGCCGATGATCCGCCGCTGCTGCGCCTGCATGCGGCGGCACTGGCGACGGCCCTGGCCGAGCATTTTCGTGACCAGGGGCAGCATGTGCTGCTGCTCATGGACTCGCTGACCCGCTATGCTCAGGCACAGCGCGAGATCGGCTTGGCCATCGGCGAACCGCCGGCGACCAAAGGTTATCCGCCGTCGGCCTTCGCCAAATTGCCAGCTTTGGTCGAGCGTGCCGGCAATGGTTGGCAGGGCGGCGGGTCGATGACCGCCTTCTATACGGTCCTGACGGAAGGCGACGACCTGCAGGATCCCATCGCCGATGCTGCGCGCGCCATCCTCGATGGCCATCTCGTCCTCTCCCGGCGTCTCGCTGATGAGGGGCATTTTCCGGCCATCGACATCGAGGCTTCGATATCGCGCCTGATGCCGGCTCTGGTGACGCCGGAGACGCTGGCGCAAGCCATCCGCTTCAAGCAGATCTCCGCGCATCATCAGCAGAATCGCGATCTGATCAATATCGGCGCCTATGTGCGTGGATCCGATGGCGAGACCGACTTTTATCTCGAGCACCGTCAGGAGATCCTCGAGTTCCTGCGCCAGGGCATGCTGGAAAAGTCCGGTCTTGAGGAGGCGCGCCTGCGTCTCGAACGCTTGCTCAAGCAAGGTCCGTCATGATGCAGGCCTCGACCTTGCAGCGTCTGCAGGAGATGGCCCATGCCCAGGCTGACGCTGAGGGGCGACGTGTCGCGGCCATGCAGACCCAGCTAAACGCCGAGGAGCAGCGGCGACAGGAACTGATGGCTTACGAGCGCGCCTACTACCACTCGCCACCGATCACCGCCAGCAGTGCCCAGCAATTGCAGGAGCAGAGCCTTTTTCTGGTCAAGCTGCGTGAGGCCATCGCGCAGCAAGGGCAGCAGTGCGCGACTTATGCTCTGCGCCTGCAGGAGCAACAGCGGCGCTGGCAGGCGGCGCAGGCGAAGGCGCAGTCGCTCGATCTGCTCGCGGCACGTCAGTTGACTGAGCAGCAGCAGCGGCAACGGCGTCGTGAGCAGAAAGAAGCGGATGAGTTCGCCCAACGTCGGCGATCTTCTGGCGGTGATGCCAGCCTTGACTAAGCTGAAATGAGTAGGGCGCGGGTGAGGGCAGAGGGTGGCAGATGATTTCGGCGATGAATTCATGCGGCGTGAGTTTCCACTCAGCGGCCAGGATTTCGACTTTTTACGCGACTTTGCCGAGCGTAGGGTCGGCGTCGTCCTGAGCCCGGACAAGCGCGAGATGATCTACAGCCGCTTGGCGCGGCGGCTGCGCAGCCTTGGTCTGGTTGATTTTGCCGCTTACTGTCATCGCCTCGCCCGCGGTGATAGCGCAGAGATCGCCTATTTCATCCATGCCATCACCACGCATTTGACGGCTTTTTTTCGCGAAGCGCACCATTTCGAGGCGCTGCTCGAAACGGTCTTTCCTGCCATCGAGGCGAGCATGCCGGCGGGGCGGCGTCTGCGCCTATGGTCGGCGGCCTGCGCGAGCGGTGAAGAAGCCTATTCCCTGGCGATGAGCATCCAGGAGTATGGGCGCTTCGCCGGCTGGGATGTGCGTATCCTGGCCACCGATGTCGACGCTGAAATGCTCAGCCAGGCTTGCGCCGGCATCTACTCGGCTGATCGCGTCAGCGGTCTGTCGAGTGAGCGGCAACGGCGTTTTTTTTCGCGTCTCGGCGATGGTCGTTATCGTATCGCCGATGAGCTACTGGCCATGATCAGTTTTCGCCCGCTCAATCTGATCGAGCCTTTTGCGGTCGGCGATGGTTATGACGTCATATTCTGTCGGAATGTCATGATCTACTTCGCTGAGCCGCATCGCCGTGCCCTGATCGCGCGTTTTGCCGAGGTGCAAAGGCCGGGCGCCTATCTCATGCTCGGTCACGCCGAGACCCTGGAACAAGGCGGTGCGCAGTTTTATGACACGTGTGGCCGCACCATACATCGTCGACATGTCGATCAGTGAGCATTTTGGGCAAGCTGGTCTATGCTTTGAGCACAGAGATCAAGGAGGTGGATATGAGCGTTGTGGCCTCGGCGGCAGCGAATGGGAGCGGGATGGTCATTCGGGTGCGTGGACGCTTCGATTTCAGTACGCATCAGGAGTTTCGCGCTGCCTATGAAAATTCGGCGCCTGGGACGCGAGCTTTTGAGGTGGATCTGAAGGAAGCTACCTATCTCGATAGTTCCGCTTTGGGCATGCTGCTGTTGTTGCGTGATCACGCCGGCGGTGACCTGGCGCAGATTTGTATCACCCACTGCAATCCGGATGTGCGCAAGATTTTGACGATCTCAAACTTCGAGGAACTGTTCACGATTCAGTGAGCGGTTCCTCTTTTGCCAGAGGGGTGATGGCCTTGAAGGTGTTGATTGCCGATGACAACACCAGCGACCGCATGATCCTGCGCGCCATCGTCAGGCATTTGGGTCATGAGGTCGTCGAGGCCGCCGATGGCGAACAGGCGGTGGCGATGTTCGAGGCGCATCATCCCGACATCATCCTGATGGATGTCTTCATGCCGAATATGGATGGTCAGCAGGCGGCCTGGATCATCAAACAGCGTGTCGGTGACGATCTCGTGCCGATCATCTTTCTGTCCTCCCTGCATGCCGCTGACGAGCTCGCCGACTGTCTCGACGCCGGGGGCGACGATTTTCTCTCCAAACCCTATAACCGCGTCATTCTGCAGGCGAAGATCCAGGCTTTTGGGCGCATGCGCGCCTTGCATGCGCAGGTGGCGCAGCAGCGCGCGCATCTGGTGCGTGAGCAGGCGGTCGCCAAGTCGGTCTTCGACAGCATCGTCCATCACGGCGCCATGCATCTGCCTAATGTACGCTATCTGATCTCGCCGATGTCCATCTTCAATGGTGACGTCATGCTCGTGGCGCGCCAGCCATCCGGCGGTCTGTCCATTCTGCTCGGTGATTTCACCGGCCATGGCTTGCCGGCGGCCATCGGCGCCATGCCGGTGTCAGAGATTTTTTATGGCATGATCCATAAGGGCTTTGCTCTACGCGAGATCACCCTTGAGATCAATCGCAAACTGAAGACCATCCTGCCGACCGGTCTGTTTTGTTGCGCTAATCTCGTCGATCTCAATTTTCGCAACCGTACCATCGAGGTGTGGACGGGGGGCTTGCCTGACAATATTCTGTTCAACCGCCGCACCGGGCAAGTGCAGATCCTGCAGTCGCGGCATCTGCCACTCGGTGTGTTGTCGCCCGAGCGCTTTCGCTACGATCCCTATTTTTTCAGCATGGACAGTGACGATGTGCTCTATCTCTGGTCGGATGGCATCGTCGAGACCGGCGACGCGCAGGGGCAGATGTACGGTGAGACGAATCTGCTGAGGCATTTTGCCGACACGGCCACCGCGCAGCGCCAGCGCATATTTGATGCCATCGTCGCCGATGTACAGAATTTCGCCAGCGATGGTGAGCGTCATGATGACCATACCCTGCTCGAAGTCGGCATGCTGTCATCGGCGGATCTCGCGGATGAGGAAGCCAGTATCGCTGCCAGTGCTCACACCGAGGGAGCGCGTGACTGGAGTTTCTCTTTTGCTCTGCGCAACCAGTCGCTGGCGCACTTCGATCCTTTGCCCCTGCTCGTCCACATGTTGATGGAAGTGCCGGGCTTGCGCGAGCGCTTCAGTCAGATCTATACCCTGCTGGCGGAGCTCTATTCCAATGCGCTCGATCATGGCATCCTGCGCCTCGACTCGAGCATGAAGGCCTCGCCGCAAGGCTTTGCCGCCTACTACCAGGAGCGCAGTCAGAAAATGGCGGCTTTGCAGGAGGCTTGCATCGAAGTCAAGCTCGAGCATAGGCCGCAGGGACGGGGAGGGATCCTGCATCTGGAGATCGAGGACAGTGGACCGGGTTTCGATCATCAAAAGGCGTCTTTTGTCGCACGCCAGGAAGGCTATAGTGGACGTGGTTTGCCCTTGATCAAGTCTTTGTGCAGTGATCTGCACTATCTTGACCGAGGGAATCGGGTTCGCGCTGTCTATCATTGGGAGTGATGTCGATGCCGCATGTCGTTGTCAGCGATCTTCCCGGCCTCGATGGTGAAGTCATCGCTACCTTGCGCGATATCATGCAGGATGACTTCGTCGATCTCATCGAGACTTTCATCAAGGACTCCTTGCAACGGCGTGAGGCTTTGGCGCAGGCCGAGCGCAGTGGCGATCGCGAGGCCTTGCGTCGTGCCGCCCACAGTTTCAAAGGCTCGAGCGCCAATATCGGCGCGCGTTCGCTCAGCGATCTTTGTCGGCAACTCGAAGACGCACTGGTCGCTGGCGGTGAGATCGATGTGCCAGCCTATCTGGCGGCCATCATGGCGGCCTGTGACTTCGTGCTCACCGAACTGCGCCAGCTTCTTGCATCAGAAGCCTGATGACCCAACTCCGCTGAGCTTCTCGCGCATCCGTCGCGCACAGACCTTATAATGGCCGCTCGACTTAGCGGAGTTGATCGATGACCCCTGTGCGCACGCGTATCGCCCCCTCGCCGACGGGAGAGCCCCATGTCGGTACGGCTTACATCGCCCTGTTCAATCTATGCTTCGCCCGCCAGCATGGCGGTCAGTTCATCCTGCGTATCGAAGATACGGATCAACAGCGCTCGAGTGCCGCCTCGGAAGCCAAGATCCTGCAGGCCTTGCGCTGGATCGGTCTGCAGTGGGATGAGGGACCTGATGTCGGTGGACCGCATGCACCCTATCGACAGAGCGAGCGCAGCGCCATTTATCGCGAGCACGCGCAGCGTCTGGTGCACGAGGGACACGCCTTTCATTGTTTCTGTAAGGCCGATCGCCTCGATGGCTTGCGGCGCGAGCAGATGGCGCGTGGCGAGAATCCCGGTTATGACGGCCATTGCCTGCAGTTGTCGCAGGCGGAAGTGAGCGAGCGCCTGGCAGCAGGAGAGAGTTCGGTCATCCGCATGAAAGTGCCGCGTCAGGGCATCTGTCATTTCGATGACCTGCTGCGCGGGCGCATCGAGATTCCCTGGTCGCAGGTCGACATGCAGATTCTGCTCAAGGCCGATGGTCTGCCTACCTATCATCTGGCCAACGTCGTCGATGATCACCTGATGCAGATCACCCATGTCATCCGCGGTGAAGAGTGGATCAGCTCGGCCCCCAAGCATCAGCTGCTCTACCAGTATTTCGCCTGGCAGATGCCGATCCTGTGTCATATGCCCCTGCTGCGCAATCCGGACAAGAGCAAACTGTCTAAACGCAAGAACCCGACGTCGATACTGCACTATCAGCGTATGGGTTATCTGCCACAGGCCTTGCTCAATTATCTGGCGCGCATGGGCTGGTCGATGCCAGATGAGCGCGAGAAATTCAGGCTTGACGAGATGATCGCCGATTTCGATATCGCCCGCGTCTCCCTTGGTGGGCCGATCTTCGCTCTCGACAAGCTCGATTGGCTGAATGCCCTGTGGCTGCGTGAGCTGTCACCCCAGCAATTGCTGCAGGCGCTCATCGACTGGCGTTTCCATCCAGATTATCTGCATCCGGTGCTGGCGCAGGTGCAGCCGCGCCTGCAGCGCTTGTCCGACATCATCGACTGGGGTGGTTTTTTCTTTCGCGGCTTGCTGTCGCTACAGGCTGAGCAGTTCGAGCATAAAAAGCTGACACCGGTACAAGTGCGTTGCATCCTGCAGTGTTGGCTCTGGGCCAGCGAAAAATCCCTGGTCTGGAATCATGACTTTATCGCTGCCTTGTGTCAGGAACTGTCCGAGCGCATGGAGCTCAAGCTGCGCGATTTCATGGCGCCTCTCTTTGTCGCCATCGCCGGGGCGCGCGCCAGTACTCCGGTGATGGAGGCCATGGCCTTGCTCGGTAATGATATTGTGCGCGCGCGTCTGCGTCACGCTCTCGACCTGCTCGGTCCGGCCAGCCAGGCCGAGGTTCTGGCGTGGGAGCCCCTGCTGCAGAGCTGCAGCGCAATGTCGGGTGTGCCAGGCTGATCGC
Organism: Pseudomonadota bacterium; assembly: GCA_021833365.1. Lineage (GTDB taxonomy): Bacteria > Pseudomonadota > Gammaproteobacteria > Pseudomonadales > Moraxellaceae > JAJZHK01. The sequence goes on from JAKBFV010000017.1 coordinate 24,445, forward strand.
GTGATATACTAGCGGGGGTATCTCTTGAGAGTGTGGCCATGATCGAATTGATGAGCGATCCGCAGCATCGTGCCGATATGAAGAAGCGACTGGCGCGCATCGAGGGACAGTTGCGTGGTCTGCAAAAGCTCATGGACGAGACGGTGGAGTGCGAGAAGGTTCTGCAGCAGATGACGGCGGCACGCAAAGCTCTGGATCGGGCTTTTTTCGAGATGATGGCGTGCGTGATCGAACACAATGTCCTGCAATCGGAGTCATCCGGGCAGCTGCCGGTCGCGGTGATGGCAGAAGTGCGCGATCTGCTCGCCAAGTACTCCTAAGTCAGGCGGCGCGCGCTTCGTCACTGTAAGAGGTGAGCAGATCGAGCATGGCGAGGGCGGCGCGTGACAGGCTGCGCTCGGGATGATAGACGATGCCGAGTTGGCGGTGGAGCGGCGGTGTGTCGACGTCGAGCACGCGCAGACCGGCGTTGAGCATGGTTGCCGGCAGTACACTCCACCCCAGTCCGAGCTCCACCATCATACGCAGGGTGTCGAGATGGTGCGTCGTCATGTCGACCTGTAGGCGTAGCTGCTGGGCGCGAAAGACGCCCTCAACGATCTGGCGGGTAAAGGTCAGTGGCGCCGGTAACAGCGCCGGCCATTGCGCCAGATCGGCGATGCGCAGGCGTCCCGGTGTCTGCGCCAGAGTGTGGCCGTGGGCGGCGACGAAGGTCAGGTCATCGCGCCAGAGGACACGCTGACGCAGGCGTGGGTCGGGGGTGGGGGGCAAGGTCAGCAGGCCGAGTTCGAGATCACTGCGGCGCACGGCGGCATAAGCGTCTTCGGAGTCGATAAAGCGCAAATCGAGATGGACCTGGGCATGGCGCTGGCGATATTCGCGTAGCACCGGTGGCAGGCGATACAAGCCGATATGGTGGCTGGTGCCCATGAGCAGACTACCGCTGACTTCAGGCAACTGACTGACGGCATGGCGGCGCAGAGCCTCCATGTCGTCGAGGATGCGACGGATCTGCGGCAGCAGACGGCGTCCGGTCTCGGTCAGCCTGACGCGGCGACCGTGGCGTTCGAGCAGGCGGACCTTGAGCTGACTTTCCAGATTGGCGATGCGTTTGCTGATCGCCGGTTGTGTCAGGTGCAGGCGTCGTGCCGCCTCCGAGAAAGACGAGCAGTCGATGACGGTGACCAGGGCTTGCAGTGAGCTGTCGTCCATGTATTCCTTTTTGGAATCGATATAATTAAAAAGATGAATTGGATTTATTTAAAGACTTGCCTTAGCTTGTTGTCAAGAGACCAGCAGGGTCGCCCAAGGAGAACAGCATGGCAGGCAAAACGCTTTACGATAAATTGTGGCAGGACCACTTGGTGGAGGAGCGCGATGATGGTTCGGCGCTGCTCTATATCGATCGTCACCTCTTGCACGAGGTGACCTCGCCGCAGGCTTTCGAGGGGCTCAAGTTGGCCGGTCGGCAGCCCTGGCGACGCCAGGCCAATGTCGCGACGCCCGATCATAACGTCCCGACCGACGCCGAGCAGCGTCGTCAGGGGGTGGCGGGCATCATCGATGCCACTTCGCGCCTACAGGTGCAGACGCTCGATGAGAACTGTCAGGAGTTCGCCATCACTGAATTCGCCATCAATGACGCGCGCCAGGGTATCGTGCACGTCGTCGGTCCCGAGCAGGGACTGACCTTGCCGGGGATGACCGTGGTCTGCGGTGATTCGCATACCGCCACCATCGGCGCCCTCGGCTGTCTGGCGCATGGCATCGGTACTTCCGAGGTCGAGCACGTTCTCGCCACGCAATGCCTGATCCAGAAAAAATCGCTGAATATGCAGGTGCGTGTCGAGGGGCATCTGTCCGCCGGCGTCACCGCCAAAGACATGATCCTGGCCATCATCGCGCATCTCGGCACCGCCGGTGGCACCGGCTACGCCATCGAGTTCGCCGGTTCGGCCGTGCAGGCCCTGAGCATGGAAGGGCGCATGACTTTGTGCAATATGGCGATCGAGGCCGGGGCGCGGGTGGGCATGGTCGCCGTCGATGCGGTCACCCTGGACTATGTGCGCGCGCGTCCTTATGCCCCCAAGGGTGAGGACTGGCAGGCGGCGCAGGCGTATTGGCAGACCCTGCATTCCGATGCTGACGCCCACTTCGATCGTATCGTCGAACTCGACGCCGGGCAGATCGCCCCGCAGGTGACCTGGGGCACCTCGCCGGAGATGGTGTTGCCGATCGGCGCCACCCTGCCGGATCCGGCGCAGATCGATGCCGTGCGCGCCGCCGCCTGGCAGCGTGCTTATGAATACATGGGCCTGCGCCCGGGAATGCGCCTCAGCGATATCGGCGTCGATCGCGTCTTCATCGGCTCCTGCACCAATTCACGCATCGAAGATCTGCGTGCCGCCGCTGCGGTCATCCGTGGTCGCCACGTCGCCGCTTCGGTCAAGCAGGCGCTGGTCGTCCCTGGTTCCGGCCAGGTGCGGCAGCAGGCCGAGGCGGAAGGCCTCGATCAAGTCTTTCTGGCCGCTGGCTTCGAGTGGCGTCTGCCCGGTTGTTCGATGTGCCTGGCGATGAACGCCGATCGCCTGGGGCCGGGTGAGCACTGTGCCTCGACTTCGAATCGCAATTTCGAAGGGCGGCAGGGGCAAGGTGGGAGAACCCATCTGGTCAGTCCGGCGATGGCCGCCGCCGCTGCGATTGCTGGTCATTTCGTCGATGTTCGCGGTTTCTGAGGAGAGCTTCCATGGATAAGTTTCAGGCTTTTCGCGGCCTCGTGGCACCCCTGGATCGAGTCAATGTCGACACCGATCAGATCATCCCCAAGCAGTTTCTGAAGAGCATCTTTCGTACCGGTTATGGCGTCAATCTTTTCGATGAGTGGCGTTATGGTGATGCCGGCTATCCTGGTCAGGATGTCCGGCAGCGCCCTCTGAATCCTGATTTCGTCCTCAACCAAGCGCGTTACCAGGGCGCCTCGATCCTGGTCAGTGGCGCCAACTTCGGCTGCGGTTCGTCGCGTGAGCATGCGCCGTGGGCTTTGCAGGAATACGGCTTCCGGGTGATCATTGCGCCTTCTTTCGCCGACATCTTCTACAACAACTGCTTCAAGATCGGTCTCTTGCCTATCGTCCTGCCGGCGAAGGTGGTGGCCGAGCTCATCCGCCGTGCCAGCGAGGAGCATGACTATCATCTGGCCATCGATTTGCAGGGCCAGGAAGTCGGTACGGACGCCGGGGAGCGCTGGTCCTTTGCGGTCGATGCATTTCGCCGTCACTGCCTGCTCGAGGGCCTCGACGACATCGGTCTGACCTTGCAGCGCAGCGCGGCCATACAGGCCTTCGAACTCGCCCACCGTGTGCGCGCACCCTGGGTTTTTCATGACATCAATCGTCCTTAAGGAGGGATCAGCATGGCGCATATCGTCGTTTTGCCGGGGGACGGCATCGGTCCCGAGATCATGGCGCAGGCCGTCGCGGTGCTCGAGGTGGTCAGAGAGGTCTTTGCCCTGCCGCTCACCTATGAGCATCAGCTCCTTGGTGGCGCTGCCATCGATCAGACTGGACAGCCCTATCCCGAGGCGACGCGCCAGGCCGTGCATGCCGCTGACGCCGTTCTTCTCGGCGCCGTCGGCGGGCCGCGGTGGGAAAGCATCGAGCGTTCCCTGCGCCCTGAGCGTGGCCTTCTCGCCATCCGTGCCGATCTCGGTCTGTTCGCCAATCTGCGTCCGGCCATGCTCTATCCACAGCTGGCAGCGGCCTCGACCCTGAAGCCGGAAGTGGTCAGTGGCCTCGACCTGCTCATCGTGCGTGAACTCACCGGCGGCATCTATTTCGGTCAGCCACGCGGTGTGCGAGTCCTTGAGGATGGCGAACGCCAGGGCTATAACACCGATGTCTACCGTGAATCAGAGATCCGCCGCATTGCCCGTGTCGGTTTTGAGATGGCGCGCCTGCGCCAGAAGCGACTGCTTTCGGTCGACAAGGCCAATGTCCTCGAAGTGACCGAGCTGTGGCGTGAGGTGGTGACTGAGGTCGGACGCGACTATCCCGACGTCAGTCTGTCGCATATGTACGTCGATAATGCCGCCATGCAGCTGGTGCGCGCACCGCGGCAGTTCGATGTCATCGTTACGGGCAATCTTTTTGGTGATATTCTGTCGGATGAAGCTGCCATGCTGACCGGTTCCATCGGCATGCTGCCGTCGGCGTCCCTCGATGCGCAGGGCAAGGGCCTGTACGAGCCCTGCCATGGTTCGGCTCCGGACATCGCCGGGCGTGACGTCGCCAATCCGCTGGCGACGATTTTGTCCTTGGCCATGCTGTTGCGCTATACCCTGCGCCAGGAAGAAGCGGCGCTGGCCATCGAGCAGGCTGTCGGCCGCGTCCTCGATCAGGGCTTGCGCACGGCGGATATCGCCGCGGCGGGCGGGCCGGTGGTAGGGACGCGGGCCATGGGGCAGGCGGTGGTTGCGGCCTTGCGTGAGCATGGCAGAGCTCATTGATCGATACGAGGGTGGACGATGCGTACGGGTTTGGTAGGTTGGCGCGGTATGGTCGGTTCGGTACTCATGCAGCGCATGCAGGAGGAGGGTGATTTCGCCTTGATCGAGCCGGTGTTCTTCTCGAGCTCACAGGCAGGGGAGGCCTGTCCAGCCGGTCTGCCCAGTGCCGAGCCCTTGCTGCAAGACGCCTATGATCTCGCCGCCCTGGCCGCCATGCAGGTGATCATCAGCTGTCAGGGTGGCGACTACACGCAGGAGGTTTTTCCACGTCTGCGCGCCGCCGGCTGGCGCGGTTACTGGATCGACGCAGCCTCGACGCTGCGTATGCAGGATGACGCCATCATCGTCCTCGATCCGGTCAATCTCGACGTCATCCAGGCTGGTCTGGCGCGCGGGATCAAGAACTTCATCGGCGGCAACTGTACGGTATCCTTGATGTTGATGGCTCTGGGGGCGCTGTATCGGCGCGGCTGGGTCGAATGGATGTCGGCGATGACCTATCAGGCCGCTTCCGGCGCCGGTGCCAACAATATGCGCGAGCTCTTGAGCGGCATGGGCTATCTGCACGCCGGGGTCGCTGGCCTGCTGCAGGATCCGAGTGCCGCCATTCTCGACATCGATCGCCGGGTGACCGAACTGCAGCGCAGTGAAGCCTATCCCAGTCGTCACTTTGGGGTGCCTCTGGCCGGGAGTCTGATTCCTTATATCGACAAGCAGCTCGAGCAGGGGCAGAGCAAGGAAGAGTGGAAAGGGCAAGCGGAGACCAACAAGATCCTCGCCAGTGCCAAGCCGATTCCCATCGATGGCCTGTGTGTGCGCATCGGCGCGATGCGTTGTCATTCGCAGGCAGTGACCATCAAGCTGACCCAGGACATTCCCCTGGCAGATATCGAGGCAGAAATCGCGGCGAGCAATCCCTGGGTGCAGGTGGTCGCCAATACGCGCGCAGCGAGCATGCAGGATCTGACGCCGGTGGCGGTCTCGGGAACCTTGCGGGTGCCGGTCGGGCGTCTGCGAAAGATGAATATGGGGCCGCAGTATCTTTCCGCATTCACCTGTGGCGATCAGCTGCTCTGGGGAGCGGCCGAGCCTCTGCGGCGTATGCTGCGACTGTTGCTTGAGGCTTGATGATCTTGGTCTGTCGTGTGGGTCTGTGGGGGAATCTGGGTGGGGATCTCGGCGGTGCCTTGCTGGCGCGCCTCGAGACCATGGTCTCTTTCGATGTTTGCGCGCTGCAAGCGCCCGATACGGAGGCGTCGCTCGCTGACGATGATGAGGAGGAGGCTGCATCGACCCTGCGTTTTCGTCGGCGCGCCTTGCCTATCTGTTCGCTCGATGATTTGGCGACGGTCGATATCGTCGTCCTGCTGGCGCCCTGGTCGCCGGCGCGCGCGGTGAGCGAGCTGGCTGCCTGTCAGGTCATCGATCTCAGTCCGGGGGCGCGGTCGGTACTCCCGACTTGGCACGTTTTGCCGCATCCGGCTCTCGATTTGTCTTTGCGTCTTCTGCGTGCTCTGCGGTCGCTCTCTCTGTGTGCGGTGCAGATCTGCAGTCATGAATCGGTGGCTATGGACAGTGAGCTGGCGACGCGTGAGCTGGTCAAGGAGACCATCGACCTGCTCAATGGCCGGGGACGTACGGTGACCACCGGACAGCCGCAGACCGCTTTCAATCTGTGGCCTCTGTCCGTGGCCGAACAGATGCAACTGCAGGAGGATCTGCGACGCTGTCTCGATGATGCACAGATCGATCTGCAGCTAGTGCGCTTGCGCGTGCCGGTATTCTATGGTCTATGGCAGGTATGGAGTCTGCGCTTCCAGCAGCCGTGCTGTGCGGAAGATCTTGCGCAATGCCTGCAGCAGGCCGGCATCGAGCTTGATGATGCCGTGCGTGCCGGCCCGGTCGCTATTCTCGCTGAGGACGAGGATGCACCGGCGGCGCAGATCAAGGTCACGATCCAAGGCGGTGAAGATGCTCGGCACTGGGTTTTGTATGCGGCGGTCGATCCTTTGCGATTCAGTCAGGTAGAAAATTTCTCGGAATTGCTGCAAACTCTGGAAAAACTACTTTAATTATTGGCAGTTACGCTTTAATTGTGATACTAATTCGAGAATTGGTTTAGAATCGGTGGTGGACGTTGGTCAAGTTGCGCCGAGGTGCGACTTCTCCGCCGTCCAGCGATGGAATAAGAATGATCAAAGGAACAGACCATGGTCCTGCGTAAGTTGGCGGTTGCCTTGTTGGGTGTGGGCGTTTTATTACCGGGTTTGGCGCATGCCTTGGCGATAGGCGACATCAAGACACGCTCTGCGCTCAATGAGCCTTACCTGGGCGAGGTGCTGCTGGCCGATGTGGGGGACCTGACGGCCGATGAAATCCGCGTCGATATGGCGACGCCGGAGGAGTTTCATCAGATGGGCGTCGATTGGTCGAGTCAGCTCACTGATCTGAGTTTTCAGGTGCTCAAGCGCAGCGATGGCCGTACCGTGATTCGGGTGACTAGTCATCATCCGGTGACCGAGCCCGATCTCGATTTCGTGCTGCGCGTCAGCTGGCCGGGTAATACCAGCATGCGCGAGTTCGTCGCTCTGCTCGACCTGCCTTCAGCGAAGATGGCGGCGGCGCCAGTGGCGCCGGCTGCCGTCAGTGCCCCCTTGTCATCTCCTATGCCGGAGGCGAGCGTCGCTGCGCCCACGCCCACGCCCATGGCGACGGCGACGGCGACGGCGACGGCGACGTCTTCATCAGCGCCGCGTACACCAGCGGTGTCGTCCATTCGTACCCATGCCGGTGAGAACCTCTGGTCGCTCGCCCGCCATGTGCACGTTGGGCACGGTCTCACCGCCGAGCAGGTGATGATCGCCCTGCAGCGGCGTAATCCCGCCGCTTTCCCCGAACATAACATCAATCTGCTCGCCGTCGGTCATACCTTGATCGTGCCCAGCGTCGATGAGATGCGCCGCATCAATGCCCGCGATGCGGCGAATGAAGTCGCCCGTCAGGATCAGGTGTGGCGTGCTGGTGGTGCCACCCAGGGCGCACACCGGACGCTCGAAAAGCAGCAGGTCGAGGCCGCGCCGACAACCGGTATGCCAAGCGCAACACAGCCTTCCCAGGCAGAGGTGCATCTCCTCGCCCCGGGCAGCAAGGCGCGAGCACAAGCAGCAGCACAGGTCGGAAAAGACACTCGCGTCACCCAGGTTGAGCAGGAAAATTCGCGTTTGCGGCAGAGTCTGCAGCAGGATCAGGACAAGCTGCAGGCACAGTCGGCGCAGATCAAAGTGCAGGATGCCGAATTGGCCAAGCTCGAGCAGGCCTTGCATGCGCAGGCGCCAAAAAGCGCGGCCAAAGCGACTTTGGCGCAGCCGGCGGTGACGCCACCGCCGGTTACCGTTCGCAAGCCGCCGGTGGCGTTGGCGCAAGCTGCACCCGCACAGACCGCTGTGATCAAGCCGCAAGCACCTAAGCCACAAGCCCCGAAGCCGCAGCCAGCTGTGAAAGTGATGGCGCCGGTGACGCCGGCGCCGGTCGCGTCGTCGACGGAGACCTCTTCTACCTCGATGGTGTTGTGGGGAGCCGCGGCCTTGGCAGCGTTGGCGGGTCTCGTCGGTGGCCTGATCGCGTTGCGGCGGCGGCGTGATGAACATCGTCAGATCGGTGAGCTGACCCGCCGCGATCAATCTTTGGCGGCTGATGTCGGGGAAGATCCGGTGCATCTCGATCTCGAGAACGCCGACTTCGATCATCACCTCGATGACCTGCATGACTATCATGATGCCGGGGCGGCGGGGGCGGAGGTGTCCGCGCAGGATGTCCTCGTCGAAGCGAATGAGCTCATGCAACGCCGTCTTTATCCCCAGGCGATCGGCGTGCTCAGCAAGGCTCTGCGCACCCACCCCGAGCGTGATGATCTGCGTATCATGCTGATGGAGGCCATGGCGGAAATCGGAGATCATGACGGGTTCTCCGAACAGGAGCAACAGTTGACGGCGGGTGATCTCGACATGCTCGAGATCGTCGAGGAGTTGCGCAGCCGCCTGCCTGCCGCTGCGCCGGCGTCGGCGACCGATGCCGGGTACGAACACGAACACAAGCATGCTGCCGGAGCCCTCGATTTCTCTGCGCCAGAACCGATGCAGTCGGCCTTGGTGACGGCGTCAGCCGGCGATGCGGATCTCGCCCACGACCAGCTTGGCCACGACGAGCTCGCCCACGATGAGCTCGCTGATCTCGATTTCTCCCTATCCGACCTCGATCTGCCGAATGCCGCTGCGGCTCAACCTCACGACACTCTGCCCGTGCGCGAAGAGGCAGACCTTGCCATGGCGCTGGATGATCCACTCGGTGAACCCGCATCTCTCGATTTCGCACCATCTGCGCCGGTGATGGCGGAAGATGAGGGTATCGCTTGGCACGCAGAGGAAGCTCTGCCGGCTGGGGTCGAAGATCTCGCGGTGACGACGCCTGTCAGCGATGCGCCAGCGTCGCCCGAGGTCGCCAAGACGCTCGATTTTGGTGATGTCATCCTCGATGAAGAGGCTCTGCCGGCACCGGAAGATCTGTCTTTGCAGACGGCCAGTGCTGAGGCCGTCGATGATGAGGCTCTCGATCTTGATCTGTCAGCCCTGGATGAGCCGATGGCGTCGGCGCCTTTGGCTGAGGAAGCCCTGTCATTCGATGAGCTGCCGTCGGCCGATGAACTCGAGTCTTTTGCGCTCACCGATGATTTCGATCTCGAACACGAGTCGGGTAGTGCTGATCTCGACCTTGCTTCGCAGCGCGAAGAGCGTGAAGCGCAGGAAGAAGAGCTGGCCTGGGAGTCATCGGCGGTGACGGCGGAAGCGCCGACCGCTGCGAGTGCGGCGCAGGAGTTCGATCTCGCCCTGCCCGATGTCGAGGCATCCCTGCCGAGTGCTGAGGCTACCGCGCTGAGCGTGACGGAGCCGGAAGAAGTAGCCGTGGAGGCTGCTGATGGCGATTTTGATCTCGGTTCGGAGTTCGATTTTCTCGCCGATGCCGATGAGAATGCCACCAAGATCGATCTTGCCAAGGCCTATATCGACATGGGTGACGCCGAAGGTGCGCGCGATATCCTGCAGGAGGTCATCCATGATGGCAGCCCTGAGCAGCAGGAGGAGGCGCGCACTTTGTTGACGCAGGCGGGGTGAGACTTTTTGCGCATCGCCGTCGGTATCGAGTATGACGGGTCATTCTGGCGTGGCTGGCAGTTTCAGGGTCATGATACACGCACTGTTCAGCACGCATTGCAGCAGGCTCTGGCTCGCGTCGCAGCGCATGACCTGTCGCTGATCGCTGCCGGTCGCACCGATGCCGGCGTCCACGCCAGCGCCATGGTCGCCCATTTCGATACGGTCTCGGTGCGTTCCATGCGTGCCTGGGTGCAAGGCGGCAACAGTCATCTGCCGGCGAGTATCGCCCTGCGCTGGGCGCAGCCGGTGGCCGACGATTTTCATGCCCGTTTCAGTGCTGTGGCGCGACGTTATCGCTATGTCATCTACAATGAGCCGCTGCGTTCAGCGCTATGGCGCGATCAAGTCACCTGGCATCGTCAGCCGCTCGATGTCGAGCGCATGCGTCTGGCGGCGGCGAGTTTTTGTGGTGAACAGGACTTCACGTCGGTGCGCGCCGCCGCCTGCCAGGCACGACATGCACGGCGCTGTATTCATTTTCTCGAAGTCTGGCGACAGGGCTCGCTGGTCATTCTCGATATCGAGGCGAATGGCTTTTTGCATCATATGGTGCGCAATATCGCCGGCATCCTGTTGGCGGTGGGTGATGGCCGGCGGCCACCGGCGTGGGCGGCCGAGGTGCTCGCTGCGCGTGACCGCACGCAGGCGGCAGTGACGGCGCCGTCGGCGGGACTGTATTTTGTTGGCGTGCGCTACCCGCAACGCTTCACTCTGCCGGAATTACCCCTGGGGCCACACTTTCTCCTGCCGGCGACGCTGGCGCCCTAGGCTTGATCTGTTACAATGGCAGGCTAGGTTCCAGGAGCTGAGACGGTGCCTTATCGTCCACGCATCAAGATCTGCGGCATCAAGACGGTGGCCGACGCTTGCTATGCGGCCAGTCTTGGGGTCGATGCCATCGGTCTGGTCTTTTATCCGCCGAGTCCACGTCATGTCGAGCTCGAGCAGGCTTGCCGCATCGTTCAGGCCCTGCCACCTTTGGTCAGCGTCGTCGCCCTGTTCGTCAATCCGAACGCGGCGGAGGTGGCGCGCGTCATCACGACGCTGGCGGTCGATTTGCTGCAATTTCATGGCGATGAGGATGAGGCCTTCTGCCATTCCTTTGCCCGCCCTTACATCAAGGCCTTGCCGGTGCGTACTGGCGCAGACGTGCAGGCGCAGCTGTCCGCTTACGGCAGTGCGCGCGCCCTGCTGCTCGATACCTATCACCCGCAGCTGCGCGGTGGCACCGGGGACTGTTTCGACTGGACGCAGTTTCCGCGTGCAGCGCAGCGTCCGCTGATCCTGGCCGGTGGCTTGAATCCGGACAACGTCGGCGCGGCGGTGGCACAATTGCAACCCTATGCCGTCGACGTCAGCGGTGGGGTAGAATCAGCACGCGGCATCAAGAACCAGGCACTGATGCGCGCATTTGTCGCAGGAGTAGGACGTGGGTACGAAGATTGATTATGCGGATTTTCCTGACCAGCATGGCCATTTTGGCCCCTATGGTGGGCGTTTTGTCTCCGAGACCCTGATGGAGGCGCTGGAACAGCTGCGGCAGACGTATGAGCGCTATCGCCAGGATCCGGAGTTCATCGCCGCTTTCGATCATGATATGGCGCACTATGTCGGTCGGCCATCGCCACTTTACTACTGCCAGCGTTGGAGTGATGAGCTCGGTGGTGCGCGCATCTACCTCAAGCGTGAGGATCTCAACCATACCGGTGCGCACAAGGTCAACAACACCATCGGTCAGGCTCTCCTGGCGCAGCGTTCCGGTAAAACGCGCATTATCGCCGAGACGGGGGCGGGTCAGCATGGTGTGGCGACGGCGACCATCGCCGCCCGTCTCGGTCTGCAGTGCCGCATTTATATGGGTGCTGATGACGTGCAGCGCCAGGCGATGAACGTCTATCGCATGAAACTGCTGGGCGCCGAGGTGATGCCGGTGACCTCAGGTTCGCGCACCCTCAAAGATGCCATGAATGAAGCCATGCGGGATTGGGTGACGCACGTCGATGACACTTACTACGTCATCGGCACGGTCGCCGGCCCAGATCCTTATCCACGCCTGGTGCGCGACTTTCAGGCCATCATCGGTCGCGAGGCCAAGCAGCAGTGTCTGGCGCAGACCGGTCGCCTGCCGGATGCACTCGTCGCCTGTGTCGGTGGCGGCTCCAATGCCATCGGTCTGTTTCATCCTTTCCTTGCCGATGAGCAGGTGCGCATGTATGGCGTCGAAGCCGCTGGCGAGGGTCTGGCCAGCGGCCGGCATTCGGCGCCGCTCAGCCGTGGTCAACCCGGCGTGCTGCATGGCAATCGCACCTATCTGATGGAAGATGCGCACGGTCAGATCATCGAGACGCATTCGATCTCGGCCGGACTCGACTACCCCGGCGTCGGCCCTGAGCACGCTTGGCTCAAGGACATCGGTCGCGTCGAGTACGTCAGCGTCACTGATACTGAGGCCTTACACGGATTTCATCGTCTGACCCGCACCGAAGGCATCATTCCGGCGCTCGAATCGAGCCATGCGCTGGCTTATGTCGAGGAACTGGCGCCACGCATGCGGCGCGATGAGATCCTCATCTGTAATCTGTCGGGACGCGGTGACAAAGACTTGCTCACGGTCGCCCGACTCGATGGCATCGAGGTATGAATATGACCACGAACCGTATCGAAGCCGCTTTCACTGATTGGCGCCAGCGCCGGCACAAGGCCCTCATCCCCTACATCACGGCCGGTGATCCGATGCCTGAGCTGACCGTACCGCTGATGCATGCCATGGTGGCAGCGGGGGCGGACCTGATCGAATTGGGGGTGCCTTTTTCCGATCCCATGGCCGATGGTCCGGTCATCTGTCATGCGCATGAGCGCGCTTTGCGCCATGGAACGTCGCTACGCGATGTCCTCGATCGGGTGCAGGAGTTCCGTCAGCGTGATGACCAGACGCCGGTCGTGCTCATGGGCTATCTCAATCCCATCGAGGCCATGGGCTACGCCGCCTTCGTGCAGCGCGCCGTGCAGGCTGGTGTCGATGGTGTGCTGACCGTCGATTTGCCGCCGGAGGAGGCCGGTGATCTGGTGACACACCTGCAGGAAGCTGATCTCGCCGCCATCTTCCTCGTCGCACCGACCAGCAGCCCTGCGCGCGTGCAGCGCATCGCGGCGCTGGCGCGTGGTTATCTCTACTATGTTTCGCTGAAAGGGGTGACCGGGGCGGCCCATCTCGACGCCGCTCTCGTGCATGAGCGTATCGAGAGCCTGCGCGCACAGACCTCCTTGCCCCTGGCGGTCGGTTTTGGTATCAAGGATGCTGCGACGGCGGCAGCCATCGCTGGCGCCGCTGATGCGGTCGTCGTCGGTAGCGTTCTGGTGCAGGCCATCGCCGATCATCAGCATGAGCCGGAGCGCGCCGTGCAGGTGGTGAGCGAGCTTTTGGCGGCGATGCGCACAGCCATCGATACCCGGGAGAGATGAGATGAGCAGCAGCTGGCTCGAGAAGATCCTGCCGAATGTCATGGGTAATGCCGATGAACGGCGACGGGCCAATGTTCCGGAAGGCTTGTGGCGCAAGTGCCCGAAGTGTGACTCGGTGCTCTATACACCGGAGCTCGAGCGCAATTTTCATGTTTGTCCGCGCTGCGATCATCATCTGCGCATCGGCGCGCGCGCGCGCCTCGATATGTTTCTCGATGCCGATATGCGGCAATATCTGGCTGAGGATTTGGTGCCCGAGGACATCCTCAAGTTCAAGGACAGCAAGCGCTACAAGGATCGTCTGAGTGCGGCACAACGCGAGACCGAAGAGCAGGATGCCCTGATCGTCTGTCAGGGCCATCTGCTCGGACTGCCCCTGGTCGTGGCGGCCTTTGAATTCAGTTTTATGGGCGGGTCGATGGGGCAGGTGGTGGGAGGGCGCTTCGTGCGCGCTGTCGAGGTCTGTCTCGAGCATCGTATTCCGCTGGTCTGTTTTGCCGCCAGTGGCGGCGCACGCATGCAGGAGGCCTTGTTCTCCCTGATGCAGATGGCGCGCACGGCAGCGGCGCTGGAGCGGATGCGGCAACGCGGTATTCCCTTCATCTCGGTGTTGACCGATCCCGTCTATGGCGGGGTGTCTGCCAGTCTCGCCATGCTCGGTGACCTGAACGTCGCTGAACCTAATGCCCTCATCGGCTTTGCCGGGCCACGTGTCATCGAGCAGACCGTGCGACAAAAGCTGCCGGAGGGTTTTCAACGCTCGGAGTTTCTGTTGCGACACGGTGCCATCGACATGATCGTCCATCGCCATCATCTGCGCGACAGCCTGCATCGCCAGCTGGCCAAGCTCACGCATTATCCGGTGTGAGCTGTTTTGCTTTCTGCTGAGCAGCGACAGCTGCAGCAACGCCTCGAGGATATGGCCCGCCAGGCTGGGCCGGCCATCGAGCTCGGACTCGAGCGTATCGGTCGTGTCGCGCATCGGCTGCAGATGGGTCCTGGGCGCGCCAAGGTCGTGACGGTGGCGGGGACCAATGGCAAGGGCTCTACGGTCGCCACCGTCGATGCCGTCCTGCGTGCGCATGGTTGGCGCGTCGGTCGCTACATGTCGCCGCATCTGCTCGATTTTCGTGAACGTGCCTGTGTCGATGGGCAGATGCTCGCCGCATCGGAGTGGCTGGCGGCCCTCGATCACGTCGAAGCCGCTCAGGACGGCACGCATCTGACCTATTTTGAAGCGACGACGCTGGCGTCTTTCTGGCTATTCATGCAGCGTGATCTCGATGCCTGGGTGCTCGAAGTTGGGCTCGGTGGGCGTCTCGACGCGGTCAATCTCATCGACGCCGACGTCGCGGTGATCACCAGCATCGGCATCGATCATGTCGAGTACCTCGGTGCGACAAGGGAACTCATTGCCCGTGAAAAGGCCGGTATCCTGCGCCCGCAGCGTCCTTGCATTATCGCTGATCGCGACCCACCGACGAGCTTGCGCAGCGAGGTGGCGCGCCTTGCGGTCGACGCCGTCTGGATGGGGGTCGATGCCTGGGTGCAGGAAAGAAGTCAGGATTGGGACTTGTGTCAGGCGCATAGGACATGGCAGCATCTGCCGCGGCCGCGTCTGGCTCTGGACAATGTCGCGGGTGGCTTGCTGGCGGCATTGACCTTGTTGCCGGAGCTGGCGCCTGTGACGGTGCAGCGCGCTCTGCAGGACGTGCAGCTGGCGGGGCGGATGCAAGTATGGGAGCAAGATGCACGCGTCCTCCTCGATGTTGCGCACAATCCGCACGGTGCGGCCTTTCTCTGTCGACAGTTGCATCGACATCCGACTCCGGGGCGCACCTGGGTGGTGATCGGTATGCTCGCTGACAAGGACAGGGCGGCGACGGTGACTGAGTTTCTCGCCATCGCCGATGGCTTTTATCCCTGCACCCTGGACTTGCCACGGGGGGGGAGTGCCGAGGAGTTGGCCGTCTCGATACAGGCGCAGGGTGGTCAGTGCCAGGGACTGTACGCGACACCGCAGGCTGCGCTCGCCGACTGCCGGGTGCGAGCGGCGGCTGCGGATCGTATTCTGGTGGTAGGGTCGTTTCATACCGTGGCAGCCATCCTGGCTGTCGACTGAGCATCGTGAGGTGGGTTGTGGAGCGCGCGATCAAACAGAGAATTCTCGGAGCCCTGGTTCTGGCCGCCGGCTGCGCCATCCTGGTGCCGGTAGTCCTCGATGGCAGCGGCACCTTGCATCAGTGGCGGGA
>JAKBFV010000090.1 GCA_021833365.1 Pseudomonadota bacterium
TATGGCCCTCGTCGAGCTCACCCAGTTCCTTCTGAATGGCCTTCATCTGCTCATTGAGATAGTACTCGCGCTGGCTCTTTTCCATCTGCTTTTTGACGCGGCCACGAATGCGCTTCTCGACCTTGAGCAACTCCATCTCGGCTTCCATGATACCGAGCAGATGTTCGACGCGCGCATCGAGGCCGATCTGTTCGAGCAGAGACTGCTTTTCTTCCAGCTTCAGCGACAGATGCGCGGCGATGGTATCGGCGACCCGACTAGGGTCTTCGATGGAAGCGACGGAGTTCTGCACTTCCGGGGCGATTTTTTTCGACAGCTTGACATAACTGCCAAATTGCTCGAGCAAGGTGGCAGCGAGGGCCTCCGGTTCACCCTCGGGCAAAGACGGCATATCCAGCCGCTCGACCTGTGCCTGGGCATAACCGGCCTCGGGTAGCAGATCGAGCAGACGCGCACGCGTCCCGCCTTCAACGAGCACCTTGACCGTGCCATCGGGCAGCTTCAGCAACTGCAGGATGGTCGAGATCGTGCCGACCTCATAGAGACCCTCCTGCGCCGGATCTTCATCGGCAGCATCACGCTGCGCCACCAGGAAGACCTGCTTACTGGCTGCCATCGCCGCTTCGAGAGCATGAATGGAACGCTCGCGACCGACAAACAGGGGCATGACCATATGCGGATAGATGACCACGTCGCGCAGGGGCAGAAGTGGCAGCTCTAATTGTATCGACATGCATTCGCTCCTTGCACCGACCGAACATGAAAACGGCGGCTTCATGGACACAGCAATGAGGGGCATGGGCCCGATTTACAAGAGCCTCCCGCCCAACAAAATATGAAAACTCCCCTCTATCCCGAGGGGAGTTGCCGCCATCACTCCGGCAGAGCGCGCGGCGCTTCCTGCGGAGCGTAGAGCAACAGAGGCGCTGATTCACCGCGTATGGTGGCTTCATCAACCACCACTTTTTCGACGCCGGTGAGAGAAGGAATGTCATACATGGTACCGAGCAAGGTCGCTTCCATGATCGAGCGCAGACCACGTGCGCCGGTCTTGCGCTCCATGGCACGCTTGGCGACGGCGCGCAGAGCCTCGTCACGAAACTCGAGATTGACGCCTTCCATCTCAAACAGCTTGGTGTACTGCTTGGTCAGGGCGTTACGCGGCTCGATCAGGATCTGCATCAGGGCTTCCTCGCTCAGCTCACCGAGGGTGGCGATGACCGGCAAACGCCCGATGAACTCAGGGATGAGACCGAACTTGATCAGATCCTCGGGTTCGACACCGCGCAGAGTTTCACCGACGTCACCCGCCTCATCGCGGCTGCTGACCTGCGCACCGAAACCGATACCACCTTTCTCATGGCGACTGCGGATGACTTTCTCCAGACCGGCAAAGGCTCCACCACAGATGAACAGGATGTTGGAGGTGTCGACCTGCAGGAACTCCTGCTGGGGATGCTTGCGCCCACCCTGCGGCGGCACCGAGGCAACCGTCCCTTCGATGAGCTTGAGCAGGGCCTGCTGCACCCCCTCACCCGAAACGTCGCGGGTGATCGATGGGTTGTCACTCTTGCGCGAGATCTTGTCGATCTCATCGATGTAGACGATGCCCTGCTGCGCCTTCTCGACGTCATAGTCGCACTTTTGCAGCAGCTTCTGGATGATGTTCTCGACGTCCTCACCGACATAGCCGGCTTCTGTCAGAGTGGTCGCATCAGCGATGGTAAACGGTACATTGAGCATGCGCGCCAGGGTCTCGGCGAGCAGAGTCTTGCCGGAACCCGTCGGCCCGATGAGCAGAATATTGCTCTTCGACAGCTCGACCTCCGGGCTATGCCCACGCGCCTGCGCCTTCTTCATGCCAGCGCGCAGACGCTTGTAGTGATTGTACACCGCCACCGCCAAGACTTTCTTGGCCTGATCCTGGCCGATGACATAGTCATCAAGGGTATGCTTGATCTCATGCGGCGTCGGCAGAGCCTCTCCACCCTTCTCGGCACCGTCATCCTGAACCTGCTCGCGGATGATGTCATTGCACAGGTCGACGCACTCATCGCAGATATAGACCATAGGGCCGGCGATCAGCTTGCGGACCTCATGCTGACTCTTGTTGCAAAAAGAACAGTACAAGGGCTTGCCGTCGTCCCTGCTCTTACGATCATCGCTCATCAAAGCCTACCTACTCAATGGAATCGATACCACCTCACGTGGCGGCGGAGGACACCACCGCCACGCCTGCCATCATACCTCTCTCTTGTCCAGTATACGATCCACCAGCCCATAGTCCAGTGCCTCTTGCGCACTGAGGAAATTGTCGCGATCGGTGTCACGCTCGATGCGCTCCAGGGACTGCTGGCAATTTTCCGCCATGATCTGATTCAGGGTATCGCGGATCTTGAGGATTTCCTTGGCATGAATGGCGATATCCGAGGCCTGTCCCTGGAAGCCACCGAGAGGCTGGTGGATCATGACCCGCGAATTGGGTAGGGCAAAGCGCTTGCCACGCGTCCCGGCGCTGAGCAGAAAAGCACCCATGCTGGCACACTGCCCGACACAGAGCGTCGACACGTCCGGCTTGATGAACTGCATGGTGTCATAGATCGCCATGCCCGCCGTTACCGATCCACCCGGCGAATTGATATACAGATGGATGTCCTTGTCAGGGTTCTCTGACTCCAGGAAGAGCAGCTGCGCCACGACCAGATTGGCCATGTAATCTTCGATCGGGCCAGTGATGAAGACCACCCGTTCGCGCAACAGGCGCGAATAGATGTCGAAAGCGCGCTCACCGCGGGCCGACTGCTCCACCACCATAGGAACCAGATTGTTCTGCACCCTGTGATCCATTTACCACCTCCATTGGTCGGCCCGAGTTGGCCCCAATGAGTAAATGGGGGGCAGCGCCAGGATTTTAAAGAGGTGTCCAGCAAGATTTCACCGTCCCTGCGCCGGCACCGCGACCAGGACCCGACCACCGCAAGAAAAAGAGGCCGCTTCAGCGGCCCCTTTCGTGGTCTATCACGATGAACTCAAGCGCGGGCGCTTTGCAGGACATCACGATAGCTCGAGGGCTGATCAGCGACGACGACCTGAGTCAGCAGCCAGTCGACCACCTGATCCTCGAGGACGACCGCTTCGATCTGGGCACGCTGCTCGCGATCCTTCAGATACCAGTCGATGACCTGTTGCGGATCTTCGTAAGCTGCAGCGATGTCGGCGAGCATGGCACGCAGCTTGCCTTCATCGACCTGGATATTCTGCGCCCGTACGATCTCGGAAACCAGGAGGCCCAGGCTGACCGAGCGCTGCGCCGCTTCTTTGAACAGCTCATCCGGCAACATTTCCGGCTTGACCTCACGCATGCCGAAACGCTGCGCCATGACGGCGCGCTGGCGCTGCACTTCCTGGGCGACCAGGGCCTGCGGCACAGCGAAGTCGTGCGCCTGCACCAGGGTATCGAAAACCGCTTTCTTCACCGCCTGGCGCAAGCCGGCCTTGAGCTCGCGCTCCATATTGGCGCGCACCTCGGCACGGAAAGTCGTCACGTCGCTCTGCTCAGAGAACTGACGGACGAAAGCCTCATCGAGCTCGGGCAGCTGACGCTCTTCGACCTTGTGGACATGAACCTGGAACTCGGCCGCCCGGCCGCGCAGGGCTTCAGCCTGATAATCCTCGGGAAATTGCACCGAAATGCGCCGATCTTCAGCTGCCTTGACGCCGATCAGAGCCTCTTCAAAACCCGGAATCATGCTCTTGCTGCCGAGCACGAGGGCATGCCCCTGCGCCTTGCCACCCTCAAAGGGCGTGCCATCGATAAAGCCTTCGAAGTCGATCTGCAGCCTGTCTTCGTTGGCAGCAGCGCGCTCCACTTCATGCCAGGTGGCACGCTGCGTGCGCAGGGTCGCGATCATCTCATCGACGTCAGCATCGCTGATCTCAGCCTGCAGACGAACGATGGTGAGTGCCGACAGATCGGTCAAATCGACCTGCGGGTAAACTTCGAAAAGAGCGGTGAAGTTGAGATCACCACCTTGCACGTGCTCGACGGCATCGACATTCGGGTAGCCGGCCAGATTGAGCTGCTCTTGCGCGATGGCTTCAAACAGGACATCGCGAATCAGCTCACTGACGGCTTCCTGCATGACCGCTGCGCCATAACGCTTTTGCACCAGGGACATCGGCACCTTGCCCGGGCGAAAACCATCGATACGCACCGTTTTGGCTGCTTTGTCCAGACGCTCTTGATACTCACCCTGCACGCGCGCGGCGTCGACCACCACCTTCATCTTGCGTTCCAGGGGAGAAATCGTTTCGACGGAAACCTGCATAAACCTCATCCTCAAAAAATCACGCGGCCCCAATCAGGGGCCACGCGGGTCAGTCCTCATCCCGGCAGCACAGCTGCCGTGGTCTCAGACCAGTTTTTCCAATTCCGGCACGACCTCGAAGAGATCGCCGACCAGCCCATAGTCCGCCACCTGAAAGATCGGCGCTTCCGGATCCTTGTTGATCGCCACGATCACCTTGGAGTCCTTCATTCCAGCCAGATGCTGAATGGCACCGGAGATGCCGACGGCGATATAGAGCTGCGGCGCCACCACCTTACCGGTCTGCCCGACCTGCATGTCATTCGGCACGAAGCCGGCGTCGACGGCGGCGCGTGAAGCGCCGACAGCGGCGCCGAGTTTATCGGCGAGCCGGTAGAGGAGGCTGAAGTTTTCGCCATTGCCCATACCGCGACCACCAGAGACGATGATCTTCGCCGCTGTCAGTTCCGGCCGGTCGGACTTGGCCAGCTCTTCACCGACGAAACGCGACAGCCCCGACTCATGCACCTCGTTCAGTGGCTGAATCTCGGCCGAACCACCGAGGGCAGCGGCATCGAAGGCGGTGGTGCGCACGGTGATGACCTTGATCGCATCGCTCGACTGCACCGTCGCAATGGCATTGCCAGCGTAGATCGGACGCTCGAAGGTGTCGGGACTGACCACCGCCGAGATTTCCGAGATCTGATTCACACCGAGCAGAGCGGCGACACGCGGCATGAAGTTTTTGCCGGTGGTGGTGGCAGCGACCAGGATGTGGCTATAGGAGCGACCGAGGCCTGCGACCAACAGGCCGAGATTCTCCGCCGACTGGTGGGCATAGGCATCGGCATCGGCGAGCAGCACCTTGCTCACGCCGGCGATCGCCGCTGCCTTCTGCGCCACAGCCTGGCAAGCGGCTCCCGCCACCAGCACATGGATGTCACCGCCGATGGCCAAGGCCGCCTTGACGGTATTGAGTGTCGCTCCCTTGAGGGAAGCATTGTCATGTTCTGCAACAACCAGGATCGTCATGTCTTTACATCTCCACGTCCGGAAGACTCACGGCCTCAGCCGAGAACCTTGGCCTCATTCTTGAGCTTTTCGACCAGCTCCTCGACCGTCTTGACCTTGATACCGGCCTGACGCTCCTTGGGTGCCACCACTTTCAGGGTCTTGATGCTCGGCGTGACATCGACGCCATAGTCGGCAGCCGTCGCGACGACGAGAGGCTTCTTCTTCGCCTTCATGATATTGGGCAAGGAGGCATAACGCGGTTCATTCAGACGCAGATCGGTGGTGACCACGGCCGGCAGACCGACTTCGATGGTCTGCAGACCACCGTCGATTTCGCGCGTCACCTGCGCCTTGCCATCGGTGACGACGAGCTTGGATGCGAAGGTCGCCTGAGCATAGCCTGCGAGGGCCGCCAGCATCTGACCGGTCTGATTGTTGTCACCATCGATGGCCTGTTTACCCATGATGATGAGGCTGGGCTGTTCCTGATCACAAATAGCCTTGAGCAGACGCGCCACCGCCAGAGGCTGCACTTCTTCATCGCTCTTGACCAGGATCGCGCGGTCAGCGCCGAGGGCCATGGCGCCACGCAGCTGTTCCTGCGCCGCTTCGGGGCCGACGGTCACGGCGATGATCTCGCTGATCACGCCCTGCTCTTTCAGGCGCACCGCTTCTTCGACGGCGATTTCACAGAAGGGATTCATGGCCATTTTGACATTGGCCAGCTCGACCCCCGTTTGGTCCGCTTTCACACGAACTTTGACGTTGTAATCGACAACGCGCTTGACTGCCACAAGAGCCTTCATGAAAACCTCGGCTACGTTGGTGAAGGGAGATTCAAAGCCGTGCTTGCAGCCGACTTGAAGGGCTCACTATCTTGCAGTTTCTACGGTTTCAGGTCAAGACCGCGACGACAAGAATCACTCGGCGAGAAAGCCAATCCGCCGCCTCCCGGGAGATCCGGACAGACGCCCGGCTAGAACCAGTCGAGCCCACGCCGCCCCTGCTGCTCATGACCACTGAGACGGCGGCTGAACTCCTCCAGCCCTTGACCGACCAGGTGCGAGGGGGCATCTCCCATCAGGGTGAGCAGACCGCTGTCGCCATGAATCTCCCAGTTGCCGAGCAGATGTCCGGTGCGCGCGTCGTAGAGCGAGATCACCGCCGCCGCGCGATCAACACCGCCCGCCCCCGGCCAGAAATGCCCGAGCAGCGGTGCCGAACGATCGATCCATGCTTCCATCCTCGGCTGCATGACGTAATCGAGGCCGCGTTGCTGCGCCGTTTGCAAAGCCGTATTCAGGTCCATGCTCTGATCGACGAAGACCGTGCCTGGAAACCAGGTGCGTACATGCGCATAGACCTGCAGGGCGAAGTGTCGATTGATCGTCTGAGCGTCATGGCGACGATGTTCGAGCAGCCAGGGATCAGCACTGACGACGGTGATCAGCACGCCAGCGCGGTTGTCGAGAACAAAGTTTTCCCGCCCGCTCAGGCTTTCATCCGGCAAAAAGTGCCAGGAACGCAGGCTCTCCAACACGAGCGCCTGCTGATCCGACGGCGACACGCAGGCGACCGGCAGACAGCAGAGAAGCAGCAGTAGGCCACACCGGCCAAGCTCAATCATCCTCATGGCGATGCGCCTCATTACGTCCCCGCCGGTTGGCCATACGCACACCGATATCGAGAAGAAACTCGATGAAATCATCCGGGCGACCGATATAGCGCGTATAAAAGTCCGACTTGATCAAGGAGCAGGCGCCGTGCACGAGGGCCCAGGCGGCGCCGATATGGTATTCGACCGGCACGTCGATGAGCTTGCCCTGCTCGATACGACGGGCGACGAAAGCGCTGAGAAAATCACGGTTCGACATGCGCACGGCATGCAGCTTGTCGAGCATCTCCGGCAGGGCATTTTCGCCGACCAGCTTGCCTTCGAGGCGATCAAACAGGAGGTAGCGATCGGGATCCTGCACCCGGAAACGCAGAAACTCGCGAAAAATCGCCTCCGGATCAGGACTGCCTGCGAGCCCGGCGAACACCTGCGCCAAGGCCTCCTCATAGCGCAGCATGAGACGCAGATAGATCTGATTTTTGGTTTCGAAGTGCTTGTAGATCGTGCCTTTGCCGACACCGACCGCCTCAGCGATCATCTCCACGGTGACACGATCCTCACCCTGTTCGATGAAGAGACTCTCGGCGCAGTCGAGTATACTTTTTTCGCGTAGCCTGAACTCCTGAACTTTCAGGGTCACTTTGGCCAGGCTGCTCAGACGATCTTTCATACCGACCCTTCATTCCCCTACGCAAGTGGGCCCTGCCCTGCTCCCTACTCTAGCACATGCCCTGCGTATCGATCCCAGTGCGGCGCATCGCCGATCACGGCCACGCAGGCCCAAGCTCGATACCATCATGACGATCATCATCACCCGGTGCGCGACAAGCCCCGCCGTTCAGAGGCTTTCGCGACAGCCTCTTCAGGCCAGGGAGGAGGTCAAATGAGCAAGGATGAAAAACTTGCATCTTGCGCAAGATCATCTTTACTGAGGAGTGAGACGGGTGCAGGTGTCACCCATCGGTATCCGTCTCCCGTTTTATACGGTCTTGACCCGCCCTCCCCCCCAGGTGGCGGGTTTTTTTTGAACGTCTCTCAGTGTCCTCCGCCAGCACCGGCGCTGAAAGGCGGCTTGGCCAGCCAAACCAGGGTGATCAAGGCGAGGAAGATCCAGCTCGCGACATGAAAGATCTCCGCCGTCGCGATCATGAAAGATTGCTGATCGAGCATATTGAAGCTGGCCGCCCAGACGCCCTGGTGCGGCACACCGATATGACCGAGGGTGTGCGTGTAGTGCCGCACTGCGCCACGCTGCGCGTCCATCCACTCACTCAGACGCAGGCGATGCTGACGCGCCCGGTCATCCCAGATCATGACCACCAAAGCCGTACCAAAACTCCCCGACAGGGTACGAAAGAAGTTCGACAAACCCGCCGCCGCCGCCAGTCGCTGCATCGGCAGACCCGAGATGATGATGCTATTGATCGGGATAAAAAAGCACGCCACCCCGATACCCTGCAATAGACGCGGGAGAAACATCAAGGAAAATGGCGTTTGCAGGTTGAAGGTCGACAACCAGTACATGGTCGCAGCAAAGACTATGAAAGCCATGCTCGCCACCCAGCGCAGATCGATGCGCCCGAGATGACGTCCGACCACAGGTGATAAGATCAGGGCAAAGATGCCGACTGGGGCGGTGGCAACGCCTGCCCAGGCCGCCGTATAGCCCATCACCGTCTGCAACCAGAGCGGAAACATGACATTCATGGCAAAAAACGTCATGAAACCTAGCGACAAGGCGACGACGCCAGCGGCGAAATTACGCCGCGCCAGCAGGCTCAGATCGACGATGGGATGCTCTTCGGTCAACTCCCAGACGATGAAAAAACTCAAAGAAATGACGGCGATCACCGCCAATGTCATGATCAGCGACGAATTGAACCAATCGAGATCATTGCCATTATCAAGCATCAGCTGCAGGGCGCCAACGCCGAGGATGAGCAGGCCGAGGCCGATATA
Organism: Pseudomonadota bacterium; assembly: GCA_021833365.1. GTDB lineage: Bacteria > Pseudomonadota > Gammaproteobacteria > Pseudomonadales > Moraxellaceae > JAJZHK01. Next base: position 8,896 of record JAKBFV010000090.1, read on the forward strand.
GTCGACCGGCAATTTCAAGGTGGCACTCTCCCGCCCACGCAGCATGCGCGCACTCACCCAGCCGGCCAACAGACCGATCGGCACATTGATATAGAAGATCCACGGCCAAGTTAGGTTATCGGTAATGTAACCACCGAGCAGAGGTCCGGCGATCGGCGCCACCACCACCGTCATCGACCAGAGGGCCAAGGCGATACCGCGCCGTGCCGGTGGATAGATGGACAACAGGAGGGTCTGCGACAGGGGCACCATGGGGCCCGAGACCAAGCCCTGGAGAAAGCGGAACAGCACCAGTTGCGGCAGACTTTGTGCCAGACCACACAAGGCAGAAGCAAGGCTGAAGAGAAAAACC